>CAZHBR010000044.1:0-4609 GCA_964530755.1 uncultured Oscillospiraceae bacterium
GGGTAAATAGTGAGGAATATATATAGATGAAAGCTTATATGCTTGGATCATACGACATCATAGTAGTAGGCGCAGGACATGCCGGATGCGAGGCCGCCCTAGCCGCTTCGCGGCTGGGAAAAAGGACACTGATACTTTCCATCAATTTAGAATCTATAGCCATGCTTGCCTGCAATCCTTCTATCGGAGGCACCGGCAAGGGCCACCTCGTAAGAGAGATCGACGCTTTAGGGGGCGAAATGGGCCTCATAATAGATAAAGCATTCATACAAAGCAAGATGCTAAATACATCGAAGGGACCTGCGGTCCATTCCCTAAGGGCTCAGGCAGATAAAACAATTTATCATCAGGAAATGAAAAAGGCTCTGGAACGGGAGGCAAACCTTGATTTAAAGCAGGGCGAAGTTACGGAATTGATTATAGAGAACGAAAAAGCGGCGGGGGTGGTATTAAACAGCGGTGCCGCATACAGGGCAAAGTGCGTCATATTGGCAACAGGCACGTTTTTGGGGGGAAGAATTTTCATAGGTGAGCACAGTTATGTCAGCGGACCCGGCGGCATGTCCCCCGCTGTACGGCTTGCCGACTATCTCAGGGAAAAGGGTTTTGCCATGCGACGCTTTAAGACAGGAACTCCCGCAAGGGTTCTTGGCACCACATTAGATTATACAAAAATGAAGGAGCAGCCGGGGGATGAGAAGATAGTGCCTTTTTCCTTTATGAATGAGGAGCTTGAATCAAGGCAAATTTCCTGCTGGCTCACCTATACAAACAGTAAGACTCATGAATTAATCAGGGATAATTTTTTACGTTCAGCTTTGTTTGGCGGCCAGATAGAAGGCGTCGGCCCCAGGTACTGCCCCTCAATAGAGGACAAGGTTGACAGATTTTCCGATAAGGATCGGCATCAGCTCTTTATAGAGCCTGAGGGCCTTTCTACGTCTGAAAAATATGTTCAGGGCCTGTCGACAAGTCTGCCCGAGGACGTTCAGGAAAAGTTTTATCATACCGTTTCAGGCCTTGAACGGTGTAAAATTGTGCGTCCCGCCTATGCTATAGAATATGATTGCATCGATCCGCAGGAGCTGAATCTTAATTTGGAGCACAGGAGAATAGACGGGCTTTTTTGTGCGGGACAGTTCAATGGGAGCTCCGGCTATGAGGAGGCGGCGGCGCAAGGACTGATGTCGGGGATAAACGCAAGCCTGAAGATAGATAAAAAAGAACCGTTCATACTTGACAGATCAATTGCATATATCGGGGTCCTCATCGATGATCTTATAACTAAAGGTACTGATGAGCCTTACAGAATGATGACCTCCAGGGCGGAATACAGACTTTTTCTAAGGCAGGACAATGCAGAACAGAGGCTGACGGAAAAAGGGCGCGCTGTGGGCCTTGTAAAAGATCAGCGCTATGAAGCATATGCTAAAAGAAGCAAAGAGATAAGTGAGGAGCTGAATCGTCTTTCATCCACTTTTGTGAATCCTGAGCAAGCAAATGATTACCTTGCAGGTTTAGGAAGCTCTCCGCTTAAAAATAAAACATCCCTGGCAAAGCTGCTGCGCCGTTTTGAACTTACCTACGAAAATACCGGACCTTTAGATCCGGAGCGCAGGCCTCTTTCCCGCCATGTGGTGACATCGGTTGAGATCGACATTAAATATGAGGGATATATAGCAAAGCAAAAGCAGCAGATCGAAAAATTTCGCAGGCTTGAAAGGCGATACATTCCAAAGGATATAGATTATGAAAACCTGAAAGGGTTGAGGATAGAAGCAAAAGAGAAGCTTTCATGCATCAGGCCGCATTCTATAGGGCAGGCTGGCCGCATACCGGGAGTATCTCCGGCGGATATCAATGTGCTTCTGATTCATATGGAAAAAATGAGAAGGGGAGGCCGATAAAGGGGGGACGGCACGGTGAAGGACTTAATCAGAGCTATGGACATCCTGAAGATTCCTTATGATGAATCGACATTAGAGAAGTTTTATCTTTTCAGAGAAAAAATCCTCATCCGCAATAAGGAGGTCAACCTGACGGCAATTAACGACCCCGTGCAATTTGAAATAAAGCATTTTGTCGATTCCCTTTTATGCTGTATTCATCCTGAATTTTCAAAGTGCAAATGCATAGCGGACATAGGTACCGGGGCAGGCTTTCCGGGCATGCCTTTAGCTATTTGCTTTAAGGATAAGCGATTCGTACTGATAGATTCACTTTTTAAACGAGTTAAGATCGTAGAGGATATCGCCGGTGAGCTTGAAATTAGTAATGTAAATCTCATACACGGGAGGGCCGAAGATCTGGCAAGAGAAAAGGTGCACCGGGACGGTTATGACATGGTGCTTTCAAGGGCCGTTGCAGATCTGAAGGTACTTGCCGAATACTGTCTTCCTTTTGTAAAAGTAAAAGGGCTGTTTGGAGCCTATAAATCATTAAAATCTCAAAATGAAATGGAGGAAAGCGAAAGGGCTGTGAAGCTACTTGGAGGCAGGCTCGAAAGCCGCACTTTTGTTCCTGTGAAAGGGATCGATCTTCCCCACATGATCGTATGGATCAGGAAGGTGAAACCAACACCGGCGAAATATCCAAGAAAAGCGGGAATGCCCGGGAAGAAGCCTTTAATATAGCGTATTAAGGATTTTTTTGTATTATGTTTTATGTTTCGTGCAGGACAAGCTCCCTGTAAAATAAAGAAAAGGGGGTTGTTCGTATGTTTTTAAGGAATCGCAACAGTCAGATGGAAATTTTTGTAGATCGAATACGGATGAATCCGGATCAGCCGAGGAAAGCTTTTCCGGACAAGGAGTTGGAGGAGCTTGCAAGTTCAATAAGGGAGTTCGGTGTTATACAGCCTATCATAGTAAAGAGATCCGGAGAAGAATATATGCTGATTGCCGGTGAACGCAGACTGAGGGCTTCCATTATGGCCGGCCTTGATAAGATACCCGCTGTCATTCGGGAGGCGGATGAAAAAGATACGGCATTAATTGCTCTTGTAGAAAATGTGCAAAGGGAAAACCTCAGCTTCATCGAGGAAGCATCGGCATACAGGAGCCTGATGCTGGATTACGGGCTGACCCAGGATGAAATCGCAAAGAGGGTTGGAAAGCAGCAATCTACCATTTCCAACAAAATTCGACTTTTAGCTTTGCCTGAGGAGCTGATAGTGGCAATTACAGAAAACAGGCTTTCAGAGCGTCACGCCCGCGCTCTTCTTAAAGTGGGCGACAATTCTCAAAGAAAGCATATTCTTTCGAAAATCATATCTCACGGCTTGAACGTTAAACAGACAGAGAAGCTGATAGTTGATTTTCTTGAAAAAACCGAAGCGGAACGGCGGAAAGCTGAGAAACTTCGTTTCATAAGCTACAAAATATACATAAATACCATAAAAAAGGCATTTTCTACCATACAAGAAATTGAATCGGAGGCAGAATACCATCAAAATGATAAAGGGGATCATTTTGAGATACGGATATTAATTCCAAAAAAAGCAGGGTAAACGGCTGTAAAATATGTTGCGACGGCTTGAATGGGAATGTTCCACGTGGAACATTCCCTCTTATTGTGAGGAAATATCTTGTTAGATCATGTAACACTGTATATAATGAAAGCAAATATTTGACCGGTTTCTGTGAAAGAGGCTTGAAAGGGTGATAATTTTTGGGGAAGGCTATAGCGATTTTCAATCAAAAAGGCGGAGTGGGCAAAACCACCACTAATATAAATTTGGCAGCCTGTCTTGCGATGAAGGGGCAAAAAATACTCATACTGGATATAGATCCTCAAGGCAATACGACCAGCGGCGTGGGGATTTCCAAAAAAGGTTTGGCAAAAACTACCTATGAAGTACTTATCGATGAGGATATACAGCCGGAGGATGCAATTCTTCCTACCGGAGTTGAGAATTTAGATATTCTTCCTGCAAGCGTTCAGCTTGCAGGGGCTGAAATCGAATTGGTGCAGCTAGAAGGCAGGGAAAAAAGACTTAAGAAAGCAATAGATAAGATTAAAGACAAATATGACTACATATTCATAGATTGCCCCCCGTCACTTGGATTGCTTACGATTAATTCGCTGACAGCTGTAGACAGCGTATTGATACCTATTCAGTGCGAATTTTATGCGCTTGAGGGAGTGAGTCAGCTCATGAGCACTATTGAGCTTGTAAAAAAGAATCTCAATAAAGATTTAAAAATACAAGGGGTTATACTCAGCATGTTTGACGGCAGAACCAATTTATCAATTCAGGTCGTGGAAGAGGTAAAAAAATATTTCCGCGACAAGGTTTACACGACAGTAATTCCAAGGAATGTAAGGCTGGCCGAGGCCCCCAGTTACGGAATACCCATCACTGAATACGATCCCCGATCAAAAGGTGCTGCCGCCTACATGGAGTTCGCTTTAGAATTTTTAGAATTGGAAGGGAAGGCATGATGGGTGTAAAAAGGGGAAGGGGACTGGGGAAAGGCCTAGAGGCTTTGTTTGAAAATGTGGAAATAAACGTCGGTACCGACAGCGATGAGGATGCCGGTAGGATAGTATTTGTTGACATACACGCGATGAAGCCCAACGCCGATCAGCCAAGAAAATATTTTGATAA
>CAZHBR010000044.1:4619-9513 GCA_964530755.1 uncultured Oscillospiraceae bacterium
CAGGATTGAGGAATTGGCCTCGTCTATTGAGAGGCACGGGATAATACAGCCGGTTCTGGTTCAAAGGCTGGATGAAGGCTATGAAATTGTAGCGGGAGAAAGGCGATGGAGAGCTGCGATAAAGGCCGGACTGAAGGAAATCCCTTGCATAGTTAAAGAGTTTGACAAGGAAGAAAGTGTATTGATCGCACTAATAGAAAACATTCAAAGGGAAGATTTGAATGCCATCGATGAGGCTAAAGGTATAAATACGATAATCACAAACTATGGTCTCACACAGGAGGAGGTTTCAAAAAGCATCGGAAAGAGCCGGCCATACATTGCAAACTCGCTGCGCCTTTTAAATCTTTCAAGTGCTGTTAAAGAGCTGATTGTTGCCGGGAAACTGACAGGGGGCCATGGGAAGGCTCTTGCCGGTTTAAAAGATCAGGCACAGCAGGAATATGCGGCAAAAAGATGTGTCAGCTTAAATTGGTCGGTAAGGGATACAGAGAATTATATAAGAAATCTTGAAAAATCTTCAGGCAAGTCAAGGTCCGGCATCAAAGCTAAAGATCAGGAGATTGCATCTATTGAAGATGAGCTCAAAAATGTGCTGGGAACGAAGGTCAGCATCTCCGCCGGGAAAAAGAAGGGGAAAATAGTAATTGACTGTTACGGCAAGGAAGAACTGGAGCGGTTGATAGAATTGCTGAAATCTCTTTACCGGCGTTGAACAGAGCATCAGTTGTTTCACGTGAAACATTTGGGGGGAAATTGAATGCCTATATTTAAAGATCAGGGCTTGATGTACGAGGTAATCGAAAACATGCGGTCTATGGTCAGGGTGATAGACGATAAAGAGCAGATAAAATACATGAATAAAAGCATGCGCGAAGTGTTTGGGGACAGAACGGGGCAGAAGTGCTTTTCTATGCTCGAAAGGGGTGCAAGCTGCGAGGACTGCGTCAGCATGAAATGCATAGGAAGCAGAAGACCTGAATCCAAGGACGTGCCTTTCGGGGAAAAGTGCTACAGGATCATAGCCTCACCTGCGAAAATCACTGAGAAGCTGTATTATTCGATAGAGATATTCCATGATATTACAGAGCAAAAAAAACTGGAATCCGAGTCGGCAAAGCATTACGAAAAGCTGCTTGGGGACATCAATTTTGCCAAGCAGATACAAAAAAAGGCGCTGCCTGAGAATATGGTCTATTGGAATTCGCTTAAGATTGATTCCTCATATTTGCCCAGTGAAGATTTAAGCGGTGATATATTCGATATAATCAGATTAGATGAGGAAAAGTGTCTGTTTTATATAGCTGATGTGTCAGGGCATGGAGTCAGATCATCCTTGTTGACCATGTTTCTTCGGCAGGTAGTAAGGGGAATGAAAGCCAAAGCGGCCGATCTGCCTGCGCTTTTGGAAGAACTTATAAAAAGCTACAGGGAGCTCAATCTCGACAGCGAACAATATATATCCGTTTTATGCGGTCTTTATAATCTGAATACAAGGGGTCTGTCCGTTATAAACGCAGGTCATAATTGTCTACCCCTTGTAATCGAATCATTCGGCGAAGGAGTTGCCATAAAGGAGATCTTTGTTAAGGGGATGCCCATTTGTCGCCTGTTAAACAGTTCAAACCATGAGATAAAATTTCTTCAGATGGAGAAAGGCGATAGAATTCTGCTTTACACAGATGGCATAACAGAGGCAGTGCATTCAAAAACCGGCAAAAGGTTCGGGCTTGAAGGCATATATAAAATAATCAGGGAGAGTAATCCGCAGGATTACAGTACGCTTGCGAACAGGATAACGCAGCAGGCTAAAACGTTTGGAGGCTCTGCTACTCACGATGATATGGCGGCGGTTCTGATTGAAATACTTTAATCTGCCTTTCGGATCTGTTCGATGCCCATATTGGCCAGTGCATCGGCTCTGTTGTTGCGCAAAGTGATGTATTGAAAATCCTCCATTGTGAACCTGTCGCCGTTCCATTCTTTGAATTTGCGGAAAAGGGCTTTTTGATCAACAGACTTGCTTTGTAGGTTCACATGGCCTTTTACTTTGAAAAAATCTATGCGGTGGATATCAAGATAACAAAGAAGGGACTCCCACAGGTCGCGGTTTTCAACTGCGGTTTTTTTAGAAGTTTTCCAGTTGTTTCGAAGCCAATTGAGATACCACTTCTCCCGGAAACAATTAATCAGATAGGAGCTGTCGGAAAAAGCCCAGATGGTCATACCCTTCTTGTTAATAGCCTGAAGGCCTTTTAAAAGCGCAGTCATCTCCATTCGGTTGTTTGTGGTGTTGATCTCGCCGCCGAACAGCTCTTTGGTATGGTTTCCATATTCCAATATGGTTCCCCATCCTCCTATGTTGTTTGCATCCTGATTGCCGGAGCAGGCTCCGTCCGTGTGCATAAAAATTCGTTTCATACCGCCTCCACGAGTATTCTATGTGTAAAATGTAAAGCGATCTTAAATCGCGTGTAATATAACTGTAACAAATCTGCGATATACTTATTTTGGCTGTCGAAAACATTTATCTTAACGATGTTTCGTGAATACTATAATAGCATATCAAAATGAATATTAACAGAGAGGAGGCGATTTACGGTGAGGATAAGAATACTTGCGATGGTAATTTTTATCATTATGCTTTGCGGCACAGCGTCGGCCTTTGCGGCTTCTGACCCGGCGGTTACAATCGTAAGTCCGTCTCAGGCCGTATACGGAAACAGCCTACTGATTTCAATAAAGATAACAGCGCAGAAAACGATTCGGGTTTCTCTATACGAGGAGAAAGAAAAAGCCGGGGACAAACTGATATCTATAGACCCCACATCCGGAAATGATTTGGCCGGAAAATCACTATACAGCGTCTCGATCATGACACCGGAGATTTTTAAAGGGAAAAATAATTTACAGTTCTATAGCAAACAGATCAGCGACGTCACCCCGGGATTGTATAAAGTAAAAGCCGACACCCTTGATACTTTGGGAATTGTGACAGCTTCTTCTGATTCCAGGTTTGTTGTGATGCCGAAGGAGAGCGAGACCGCAGAGGGCAGTGTCATATTCGAGACACAGCAGACCGGTGCTTTTCAATGGGTACAGAACCTGCTAAAAACGATCTTTGGAAATTAAAGGCGGCACGGTGCCATGAAGAGACCAAAGGGTAAGGAAGGTTTAAAAACGATATTGATAATAGCATTGTTTTTTTCGACAATGCTATTATTATATTTTAATTGGGGCTATCCTGATATGAAGGCATTCCGCATCCTTCACATCGTCGCGGAGGAGGAGGTTGTAGAAGCGCCTGCAATTAAGGACGTCGTGCAGCCGCAGAATGTCGTTGTTAATTTCGGAACAGGCACCTATGCCCGTTTAGGATGGGATCAATTCGATTCTTGGAATGAATGTATCGCTACATTGAGCCTTTATAGCCGGGGAAATATGGTTCTGGTGGAAGAAATCACGCCTCCCCAGTATGATAAAATAATGGATTTACGCTCGGTACGTTTTGGTTTTCAGTATGATATTCCATTTAGCTCCTTTTGCAGGCATTACGATATCGCATCTGTCCAGGGATTTGGTCAAATTGAAACATTCCGTGAGATAGGATATTCGCTTGGCAGTCCAGAAAGCCTTTTTATAGCGGACGAAAATAAAGGTAAATATTACAGAATAGTATCGGGGGAACAAGTTCCCAGGCTCGGTGCATTGATCAATGCCGCAGAAAAGGGCGATTATATAATCTGTTATCCAATCGGTACATTTGTAGGAACCGAGGGAAAGGCAATAATCCCCATTACATTTGAAAGCAGGCTGGCGGGTGTCGGCTTTGAACCTGAACTTCAAAACAAAAACGGGCCTCGGATCCGGGAATTTGCTGAAATTTTTTTCGGTGAGAGCTTCGATTTTGTCAGAAGAATAGAAGAGAGCAAAGGGACCCTCATTTACATGTACGGTTATGGCGGCAAGGTTCTGACTATAAACCCGGATGGAAGTGCGGAATACAAAGAGAAAACCGGGGCGGGAGGGGGCCAGCAGGATTACTTTGAAAGCCTTGCCTGTGCACTGCAGTTTGTTGCATCTCACGGGGGGTTTGATTCTAAAGGAGATTGCGTTCCTTACCTGAAGGAATCAAGAGCTGTAGAAAAGGATAAGAGGAAAGGACATGTCTTCGTTTTCGGCATGAGGGTTACCGGTGAAAGCCTGTACCATATCGGAAGCGAAATTATCAGCGTCGAGATAATAGGCGGTCAGGTGAGCAACTATAAAAGAAATATGATCAGTTTAAACGGTCACACTGAAACCGCGGCCAAGGAGGCCTATTCAGCTATAAATATGCTTGCCAAAAACTATCATTACATTAATTCGGTTCTTTCAGGCGAAGGCTATAAGTCAAGCCAGGAAAGAGGCGAGGCATTGTTTGATTATATCTCCGAAAGGATTCAGCTTGTAAAAACAGGCTATGTGAGGCCTATTGACGGGAACGAACTCATCCCCTCATTCGTCGTCGTGATTGAGGACATAACATTTTATTTTGATCTTTTCGATGTAGAGCCGCTTGGATATAATAAAAGCGGGGGAATTTAGGGGATAAAATGGACTGGACCAAGGCAAAAACTATCCTGATTATCGCTTTGTTGATTACGAATATATTCCTTGGCGTTATTTACGTGGCTGCACAGATAAAACAGGGTGCCGGTGAAAAGATTCTGCACAGGGAAACCATAGAGCTTTTGGAGAAAAAACAGATACAAATTCTTACAGATCTTCCCCTTAAGCACAGCAAGATGGCGGTTTTGAATATCAGATATGATCGTATGGATGAGGATGTTTTGGAGACAATGCTCAAAAATCAAGAGGGCATGGGGGAAGACCGCAGCCAGAATGCATTCGT
>CAZHBR010000044.1:9523-10135 GCA_964530755.1 uncultured Oscillospiraceae bacterium
TAATTTCTTGAATAAGTGTGGCATTTTGCGAGAAAATGTGGTATTAGACAAGGTAGAAATAAAGGGGAAGAAGACGAGGGTTACATATAAAAATGTATATGAGGGCTTTACTATTTCAGAAAGCTATATAAAATGTACGATAGAAAACGGTTTTGTAACGGAACTCAATAGATATTGGCTTCACCCTTTGGAATTTGGCAGGACGAAAAAGGAGACAATGTCCGCCTCGGCTGCGCTGATTCATTTTATGGGAAAAAATGAACAGACAAAGGGTGTTTGTATCGAGGGGATGGAACTGGTTTACTGGTTGGACCCTTCAGCCTACGGTATGGAATCCACACTATACGATACGGCCTTTCCTGCATGGAAGGTTACATATAACGACGGAGAGGTCCGATATATTCCTGCCTATATGGAATAATAAATTTGTTTATTTTGACACAAAAATGTCACAAAAATATGCAACAATTAAAAAATGAAAGGTGTATGCTATGACGTTAAATTTTTGTTCTTTTTCAAGCGGCAGCAGCGGAAACTGCTATCTTGTTCGGACGGAAGATACAGCGCTGCTTGTAGATGCCGGGATAAGCCTGAAAAAGATCCGGGAGGGAC
>CAZHBR010000045.1:0-10118 GCA_964530755.1 uncultured Oscillospiraceae bacterium
GTCGGGTTCATCTCCAAACGAAGAGCCTCCCGGAAATACTATGATGTTAGTCTTTGATATTTTGTAAGCCATGGCATTTATCGATTCTATGACGGCTTCAGTTGTGAGGTTTCTCACTACGAATATTTCCGCGTTTGCACCGGCCTTTTCTAAAGCCGCGGCGGTATCATATTCACAGTTTGTACCGGGAAATACAGGGATTAGAGCCTTGGGTCTTAATATTTTGATGGCCGGCGCCATATATCTTTCTTCTCTGAAGGAGATAAGGGGTGTTTCATTTCCATTTTCCGAAGAAAATGGGTATACGGAGGCTAGGCCGCCATTATATGATTTTTCAAGCCCGGACAGCGGAAGGACTTCATCTCCTATGCGAAGTGAGTAATCGAGCTTGGTTACCCCTATCTTTTTTATATTGATTTCAGATGATTCATGAAGGGAAAACATTACACTGTCGTCAGCCTCCAAAAGAAAGGATCCGTATCGCAAATCAAAGAGCTCTGATTGATCGACCTGGTGAGAGAGTGTAAATCCCAGTCGGTTTCCAATGCACATTTTAAAAATTGCTTCGGCCATTCCCCCGTGGGAAAGTGCAAAGGCACTCCGGACTTTTTTCTCTCTTATCAGGTTTTCCAGATATTCGAAGCACGCAGCCATGCTCTTACCCTTTGGAAGTCCCAATTCATCGTAGACGGGTGAAAGCAGAAAAACAGCCGATCCTGTAGATTTGAATTCCGGCGATATTACGTCATCTACATCGCATAACGACACGGCAAAGGAGACAAGGGTCGGCGGTACATGGAGGTCCTCAAAACTTCCGGACATGGAGTCTTTGCCTCCGACAGCGGCCACGTTCAGGTCCATTTGCGCATCCAAAGCCCCAAGCAGCGCAGAAAAGGGCTTGCCCCAACGAAGGGGGTCGTCTCCGAGTTTTTCGAAATATTCCTGGAAGCTCAGATAGCATTTTTGGGAAGATGCTCCTGCCGCCACTATTTTGGCTACAGATTCTACTACTGCAAGGTAGGCGCCTTTGTAGGGATTTTGAGATGATATAAAGGGATTAAACCCGAAAGCCATAGCAGAGCAGCTGGTGGTATCTCCTGAAAGAACCGGAAATTTGGCCACCATCGCTTGAATTGGTGTCGCCTGGTAAAGGCCCCCTAAGGGCATAAGCACTGTTCCCGCACCGACCGTCGAGTCAAAACGCTCTAAAAGACCTTTTTTTGAACAGATGTTGAGATCCGCGAGCAGGCTATTGAAAGGGTCATGAAGCGAAGTTTTTAAATCGTGCTTCGAAAACAGTGAGGAATTTTCTTTTTTGACTGAGACTTGTGCGTATTTAGGGTTTCCATTGGAATTTAAAAAGTCATAGCATATATCTACTATGGTTTCCCCTTGCCATTTCATCACGATGCGGGGTTCTTCTATAATTTCAGCAACAGGTGTGGATTCAAGGTTTTCATAATCGGCTAATTCCATGAATTCATTAAGATCCTCAGGTGATATGACCAATGCCATTCTTTCCTGGGATTCACTGAGGGCAAGCTCTGTTCCGTCTAAACCCGCATATTTTACCGGAATTTTATCCAGTTCTATCGATACCCCGTTCGCCAACTCACCTATAGCTACAGCCGCCCCTCCTGCTCCGAAATCATTGCAGCGTTTAATGAGGCGTGCAGCCTTTTCATTTCGGAACAGGCGCTGAATTTTTCTTTCTTCCGGTGGGTTGCCTCTTTGTACCTCAGCACCGCTTTTGACAAGAGAGTCTGCGCTGTGGGATTTGGAGGATCCGGTGGCACCGCCTATTCCATCCCTGCCGGTTTTACCTCCAAGAAGAACGATTATATCTCCCTTAACGGGTTTGGCACGTTTCACGTTGCTTGTTGGGGCTGCTGCCAAAACAGCGCCAAGCTCCATATGCTTAGCTACATAGCCGGGATGGAATATCTGTTCGCTTATTCCCGTGGCAAGCCCTATTTGGTTACTGTAATTGCTGAAGCCCTCCGTAGCGTCTATTGAAAGTTTTCTTTGGGGAAGCTTGCCTTTTTGAGTGCTTACAACAGGTGTAAGAGGATTGCCTGTTCCTGCTATACGCATGCCCTGGTATGCATACCCCCTTCCCGAAAGCGGATCTCTTATTGCCCCGCCAATGCAGGTCGCCGCTCCGCCATAAGGTTCTATCTCCGTAGGGTGATTATGGGTTTCATTCTTGAACATTAAAAGCCAAGGCTGTTTCTCTCCGTTTACATCGACCAAAGTATGAACAGAACAGGCATTGACCTCATCTGACACATCAAGCTCCGTTAGCTCTCCCGCATTTATCATATATTTTGCACCTATAGTTGCGATATCCATTAAAGTGATCGGTTCGTGTTCCAGCTTCAAGGTTTTCCGCATTTTTATGTAGCGATCATATGCCTGTCTGACCCTTTCGTCTGCGATGTTACAGTTTTCAATCCTTGTATGAAACGTAGTATGGCGGCAATGATCTGACCAATAGGTATCAATAGTGCGAATCTCCGTAACGGTTGGATTTCTTTTTTGGGACTGAAAGTATTCTTGACAAAGCTTAAGATCCTCTAAATCCATTGTCAGGTTTTCATCGGATAAATACTGCTTCAATTCCTTGTCAGTCATATCAATGAAACCGTACACAAGGGCGACTTGCAGGGGCTCCTCCCGGGAATCGGAAAGGGGATCGTCGGAGTTTAAAAAGGCTTCCTGATGGGATAAAGGGTTAATCAGGTAATTTTTTATATTCGCTATATCCTCGTTTGAAAGTGAACCGTAAAGGAGGAAAATTCTAGCTGTTTTCACGATAGGACGCTTTTGACAGGATATGATTTCAATGCATTGGGCGCAGGAATCCGCCCTCTGATCATATTGACCCGGAATCAGCATAACGGCGAAAGAAGCGTGGCTGTCAGGTATGCTTTCAAAAATGATATCTGAACCCGGGGTGGAGAAAACTTCAGCTTTGCAGCGTTCAAAAAGCTCACTGCTGATTCCCTCCACTTCGTACCGATTGAGTATCCTAAGGGATTCCAGACGAGATATTCCAAGATGCTTTCTTAATTCATCTGCAAGCTGCTTTGCTTCAATTGCATATGCGTACTTTCTTTCAACATAAATTCGATGTACTTTCAAAATCTTACCTCCGTCGTTAAATGTTTTTTATTGTACCTCCAATATCGCTGCGATAATGCATACCATCAAAGCTGATCCTTTTTATTCCCGTATAGGCATCATGAATTGCTTGATTTAGCGTGCCGGCGACGGCTGTAACGCCCAGAATCCGGCCTCCCGCAGTTTCCAGACTTCCATCCGGTATTTTCTTTGTACCCGAATGAAATACTGTGATTTTACTTTCTGTGCCCGATTCATTTTCCTTGAGCTGCCCTGAATGAAGTCCTCTGACATGCTTTCCTGTTTCATATTTTCCAGGATAGCCCGAAGATGAAGCGATTACGCAACAGGAGCAGGCTTTATGAAAATTTACTTCGATTTCAGAGAGTCGTTCCTCAACGACTGCCTCCATTATGGACAAAAGATCTGTGGAAAGCAAGGGGAGAACCGCCTGAGCTTCTGGGTCGCCGAAGCGGCAGTTATATTCTATCATCTTAGGTCCTTTGTCAGTGAGCATGAGACCGAAATACAGACAGCCTTTAAAAGGCCTCCCTTCCTGGTTCATCGCATCCACAGTCGGAACAAAAATATGTTTCATGCAAAAGGAGGCTATATCCTCTGTGTAGAACGGATTAGGGGCTATTGCTCCCATACCTCCCGTATTAGGTCCAAGATCATGATCAAAGATCCTTTTGTGGTCCATCGAGGATATCATGGGAACAAGAGTTTTTGAGTCGGTAAAAGCCAGGACGGATACTTCGGGACCTGTGAGATATTCCTCTATTATGATGCGCTCGCCGCTTTTTCCAAATATCCGCTCTGTCATTATTTTATGTATGGCCGTTTTAGCTTCCTTTAAAGTTTCTGCAATGAACACGCCTTTGCCGAGAGCCAGGCCGTCGGCTTTTATTACCAAAGGCAATCTGTTTTGACAAACGTAATCGCATGCGTCATTTGCTGAATGAAAAATCTGATAATTTGCGGTAGGTATACCGTATTTTTGCATCATTTCCTTAGCGAATACCTTGCTTCCTTCTATAATAGAAGCTTTTGCATCAGGTCCGAATGTGGGGATGCCCAGGTCGGACAGATAGTTCGCCGCACCCATCGCCAAAGGGTCATCAGGACCTATTATTGCAAAATCAGGTTTTTTTTCAGAAGCGAATCTGACTATTTCGTTGATATCCGTCGCTTTTATATCTATACAAAGGGCGTCGTATTCTATCCCTCCATTCCCGGGCAGAGCAAATATCTTTGAAACCCTGGGGTTTTCCTTTATTTTTTTTATTATGGCATGTTCTCTGCCGCCGCCTCCTACGACCAGTATTTTCATGGTGTTGCAGCCTCCTTTAGTGGTGGAATAGTCTTAGCTTTGTAAATGCCATGACTATTCCTAAATCATTGCAGGTATCTATAACGATTTGGTCGCGTATTGATCCTCCGGGCTGTGCTATATATGACACCCCGCTTCTATAGGCTCTTTTTATGTTATCATCAAAGGGCAGGAAGGCATCGCTTCCCATAGCTATGCCCTTTATTTTGGAAAGCCATTCGCGTTTTTCTTCCTTGGAAAGAGGCTCCGGTTGATTTTCAAAACTCTGTTTCCAGACATCATTTCCTATCACGTCGTTTGGATGGCTGCCTAAGTAGACATCAATACAATTGTCCCGTTCGGGCCTGCCGATGTTTTTTAAAAAAGGAAGCTCCAATACCTTCGGATGACGGCGAAGTTGCCAAATGTCTGCTTTATCGCCGGCAAGTCTGGTGCAGTGTATTCTAGACTGCTGGCCAGCACCGACACCTATTGTTTGCCCTTCATACGCATAGCAAACCGAATTGGATTGGGTATATTTTAGTGTGATCAAAGACACCAGCAAATCGCGTTTTGCAGCCTTGGGCAATTCTTTTTTTTCTGTGACTATTTCACTGAGCAGCTTTTCATCAATTGTTGATTCATTTCTTTCCTGCTGAAAACATACTCCGAATACCTCCCTGGTCTCTATTTTTGAAGGGGTATAATCCTTATCAAACGACAGTATTATATAGCTGCCCTTACGTTTTTTCAGCAGTATCTCCAAAGCTTTCTGTTCATACCCGGGTGCAATGATGCCGTCTGAAACCTCCCTGGCGATGAGACGTGCAGTTTTTTCGTCGCATACATCAGAAAGGGCTATGAAATCTCCGAAGGATGACATGCGGTCTGCGCCTCTTGCTTTGGCATAGGCACAGGCTAAAGGAGAAAGCTTCTCCACAGCATGACAGGCTTGTTTTTGCACGAGGGAAAGCGGCAGACCCAAGGCTGCTCCCGCCGGACTCACGTGCTTAAAAGAGGCAGCCGCAGGAAGATCAGTGGCTGCTTTGAGCTCGAAAACCAACTGGATGCTGTTTAGGGCGTCAAGTAGATTGATATAGCCCGGATTGCCGTTTATAACCGTAAGGGGAAGATCTCCCTTTTCCATGAAGATCTTTGCCGATTTCTGGTTCGGGTTAAGACCGTATTTTAGTGCAATTGATTGCATTTCAGCGTGTCCTTTCTCAGTCATCGTTAATTATTTCTGTAGTGTAATCGCCGCTTTTAAGGCTAATCAGGCGTACAAACAATGATATCCTGTTATCGGGATAAAGACTTTTAAAAAATTTATTTGCGTATTTTTTTAGCTCGTTATGATCCTCGACATCCATCGCAACGGATATAGGTTCGCCTTTAAATGAGGGCAGGGGATCTGCATTGCTTTCATATGTGTGGATAAGGTGCCCCAGTCCCGGAGATGATTCATATTGATAATAGAAGCGCTCACATGCTTTGGGATTTCCTTTTGACGTTTTCAGTATTGAAAGCCAGTATAAAGAATCCGTATTTCTTCGAATATGGATACCCGAAATTCTGGGGGTAAAGTTCGGGGCGTCCGGTTCAAAGCTTCGCCTTGTAAGGGCTTCGCAGAAGGTTTTTCCTTCGGACATGTCCTTATAAATTGTATCGGTTTGATCACCGTTAGTTACTATTGTAATATTTCCCATTATGCGTACCGGTGTATAAATGATCAGGGAGGGATCGGTCATTTTTAGCGGATCCTTCGCAATTGTGCGCAGCCCTTCGCCTAAGGGAACAAACAGACGGTTACGGCTGTTTTCGCTTCTGCCCATAATGAAGTATGCAATTACAGCATTTTTTCCGTTTCGGCTCGTACCAATCACAATTCCGCGTCCCGGATATGTTTTTTCTTTCAGATAATCAAAGAGATCAATCACAGCGATTAAGTCCTTTCTTCGCCCATTTGCGGCATAAGTATTCTACAGCTTCCGGAAGCATAACCCATTCCGCCTCTTCCTTGACGCGTTTTTGAAGGGTTAAAGGCGTATCCCCTTTATGAACCTTCACTTTTTTTTGCATTATGATATCGCCTCCGTCAGGTATCTCATTTACAAAATGAACAGTTGCACCTGTTGTTTTGACCCCGCTATTAATCACCGCCTCATGAACCTTGAGACCGTAATAGCCTGGGCCGCAGAAGGAGGGTATTAGGGATGGATGTATGTTTATTATCCGTCGATCGTACTCCTTTATAATTTTCTTTCCAAGAATGGACAAAAAACCAGCGAGGACTACTATGTGAATGGAGGAGGCTTGAAGCAGTTTAAGCAGCTTCGTATCAAAATCGGATGCCTCTTTGTTTACCGTGGCTGTTTTTATTCCGTTTTGTTCAGCCCTTATGAGTCCATCGGCATCGGACCGGTCGGAGATGACCAGCCGGATACGGCAAGAGGTCAGGATGTTGTTTTTTTGCGCATCGATTAAAGCCTGTAAGTTTGTGCCGCCCCCTGATATCAATACAGCGATGTTCAGCATAGCGTAACTCCTTTGGAGCCCGAGACAACATCTCCTATAACGACGGCTTCCTCCCCTTCCTTTTTTAGTATGCTTTGGACCATATCCAAAGAGGATGCCTCAATGATCAAACACATACCTATACCCATATTAAAGACGTTAAACATTTCTTTCTGCGGGATACCGCCTTCCTTTTCTATCAGATCGAAGATCGGATTGTGTGGAAGCTTATTTAAGAAAATGCGGGCATTGCAGTCTTCCGGCAGCATCCGCGGTATGTTTTCATAAAATCCCCCGCCGGTTATATGGCTTATTCCTTTTATGGATATCTTGTCCGCATAGCCGATGAGGCTTAGAATTGATTTTACATATATTTTTGTAGGTGTCAGCAGGGCCTCTCCCAAAGACATTTTCATCATCGGGATTATTGTGTCCAGCTGCTTTTCCGTGTCGAATATGTGTCTGATTAAAGAAAATCCGTTAGAATGCACACCGCTTGAAGGGAGACCTACGATGATGTCACCCGGCTTTATACTTGCCCCGTCGATAATTTTCTTTTTGTCAACTATTCCTACCGCAAATCCTGCGATATCGTACTCCGATTCCTTATAAAAACCCGGCATTTCAGCCGTTTCTCCACCTATTAGGGCACAGCCGGCCTGAAGGCAGCCCTCTGCTACTCCTGAAACGATAGCGGCTATTTTCCCGGGCTCTGTTTTGCCTGTTGCTAAATAGTCGAGAAAAAATAGGGGTTTAGCGCCGCAGCAGATGATATCGTTGACGCACATGGCTACGCAATCTATGCCGATTGTATCGTGCTTATCCATGGCAAAGGCTATTTTAAGCTTAGTGCCTACTCCGTCGGTTGCGGAGACGAGGATCGGATTCTTAATGCCGGCCAGATCCGGTTCCATCATGCCGCTAAAGCTTCCTATATCTCCTAGCACTCCCTTGGTTTTTGTCCGCTTCACCTGTTCCTTTATCAGGGAGACTGTTTTATAGCCTGCTTCTATGTTAACTCCGGATTCCTTATAATGTTCAGTGTTATCCTTCATGCAATTACCTTTGCTCCTTTCCTGCGTCATACAGTTTTTGATCGTAGCGGCAAATACTTTCATCATAGGGCTGCTTTACCGGTACAGGATAGTTTCCAGTGAAACAGGCGGTGCAGAAATCGTGGGAGGGGTTGTCCGCTAGCTTTGTAACATTATCCACACCCAGAAAACCCAAAGAGTCCACCCCGATAATGTCGATGATCTCCTCAATCGAATGATTTGCGGATATTAAATTTTCTTTAGATTTGATATCGGTTCCGTAGTAGCAGGGATGTAAAAAAGGTGGAGAAGATACCCTCATGTGTATTTCTTTAGCGCCTGCTGCTCGAAGAAGTTTCACGATGCGCTTGCTAGTAGTTCCTCTGACTATGGAATCGTCTACTAAAATGACCCTTTTATTTCTGACCGTCGATGATATCGTGGATAATTTAATCTGCAGGATACTTTCTCTTTTGGGTTGGGTGTATTCTATGAAGGCTCTGCCGATGTATTTATTTTTTATAAATCCCACATCGTAGGGTATTCCCGATTGCTTTGAATAGCCTAATGCGGCATCAAGGCCGGAATCAGGGACTCCTATGACCACATCGGCCTGCACGGGGTGCTCCAGGGCCAGAAAGGCGCCTGCCCTTTGTCTTGCCGTATGGATGCAGCTTCCGTCTATTATGGAGTCGGGTCGTGCAAAGTAGATGAATTCGAAGACGCAGGAGGATTTTTTATGGTTGCCGCAGTGGGTTTTTATACTTTTCATATTGCCGTCCTCTATCACTATAATTTCGCCCGGCTCTACGTCTCGCATGAACTGGGCGCCTATGCTGTCTAACGCACAGCTTTCAGATGCGACAGCATAGCCGTCGCCGATGCGTCCTATGCACAGGGGGCGAAAGCCCATGGGGTCTCTGACCGCAAGCAGCTTTTTAGGGGACATGATCACCAATGAATAGGCGCCTTCAAGCTTGTACATAGCTGCATCAATGGCATCTTCTATGGAAGGCACCTTGATGCGTTCCCTTGTGATCGTATATGCTATGATTTCCGCATCTGCACTGGTATGGAAGATAGCCCCGGACAATTCCAGTTCCTCGCGCAGCGCGGCGCCGTTTGTGAGACTTCCGTTGTGGCCTAGAGCCATGTTGCCTTTAACGTGCCTGATGATTAAAGGCTGGGCGTTTGCTTTTGTGGACTCTGAAAGGGTGCTGTAGCGGCAGTGGCCGATGGCCATAGGGCTTTGGGGCAGGCTTTCAAGCACCTTCCTTGTGAAGACCTCACTCACAAGACCTACGTCTTTATGCCCCGTGATAACCCCTTTATCGTTTATGGCGATGCCGCAGCTTTCCTGGCCTCTGTGCTGAAGGGCATAAAGTCCATGGTATACACAGGAAATTCCGTCGGTGTCAGAATCTCCATAAACACCAAAAACGCCGCATTCCTCGTTCATTTTATAGCCGGTTGTCATATTTCCATCTCCTCATTTTTCACCAAGCAACCGATGGAAGACCTCTTTGTAGGCTCCCTCCACATTTCCCAAGTCTCTGCGAAATCTGTCTTTATCCAGCTTTTCCCCTGTGTCGCTGTCCCACAGGCGGCAGGTGTCGGGAGATATCTCGTCGGCAAGAATAATTGTCTCATCAGCCAGCTTTCCGAATTCCAGCTTGAAATCAACAAGCCTGATGCCCATGTTCTTTAAGTAGGAGCATAGTATCCTGTTTATTTTAAGTGAATAGTCAGTGATGACTTCAAGTTCCTTTTTTGTGGCAAAATTCATCGCAAGGATATGATAATCATTTACCATTGGATCTCCCAGATCATCATTTTTATAGCAGAATTCTAAAATCGTTTTTTTCATGTCGATACCTTCGGGAAGTCCCAGTCTTTTGGCAAGTGAGCCTGCCGCTGCGTTTCTGACTATTACTTCAAGCGGTATAACCGCAACTTTCTTTACCAGAGCCTCATTTACTGACAGCTGCTTTACAAAGTGGGTAGGAATACCGTTTTTTTCAAGCAGCGACATAAGATGATTGCTCATTTGATTATTTATAGCGCCTTTGCCTTGTATTACACCTTTTTTTAGTCCGTTGAAAGCCGTCGCATCATCTTTGTAGGATATAATGCAT
>CAZHBR010000046.1:0-10110 GCA_964530755.1 uncultured Oscillospiraceae bacterium
AGTCAGTAAGGAAGCTGAACGCAATGGAATTACAATTATCAAAACGAGGACATGGGACTCGACAAGGCTTGACAGTTCCTATGAGGATAAAGCCGACAGGGTTCTGGTTGATGCTCCCTGTTCGGGTCTTGGGACGGTCAGGAGGAAGCCCGAAATAAAGTATAATAAATTTGGAACGGAGCTTCAGGATCTACCTTCAAAACAGCTTTCAATACTTACTACTTCCTCAAAATACGTTAAAATCAATGGTATATTGGTTTATAGCACGTGTACGATAAATCCGGAGGAAAACGGTAAAATAATCTTCGAGTTTTTAAAAAGAAACCCACATTTTATAAGGGAAGAATGTCGACAGCTTCTTCCTAATATTGATGATACAGATGGATTTTATATCTGCAAAATGCGTAGGAAATAGTGATTTTTGGGGGATTCATGTTAAAGGCGGCTTGTCAGACGGATAGAGGTATGCAGCGTGTAAGCAATCAAGACTCCTTGCTTTTCATGAGCAATGATAACCTTTATATGGTTGCCGACGGTGTGGGAGGTCATAATTCAGGTGAATTGGCTAGTAAATTGGCAGTTGAATATGTCAGGGCATATGCCGATGCCAACCCGGTAGAACAAGCTGCGAATGATGTCTCTTTAAAAGAATATTTTCTCAGATGCTTCGAGATAGCCAATTCGCTGATTTTTAATCAGGCCGCCTTATCCGAAGAAAGCATCGGTATGGCGACTACCGCTGTTCTTGCATACATACGATCCGATATGCTCTATGTGGTAAATATAGGGGACAGCAGGGCTTATCTAATCCGCGATGAAAGGATTCATCAAATAACCGAAGATCATACCTTTGTCAATGAACTGCTGAAAAAGGGCACTATTACGAGAGAAGAGGCCCTCAATCATCCGGATGGCAATATGATTACAAGGGCCTTAGGAAGCGAGGAGCAGATCCGGCCCGATTTTTACCAGGTGCATATTAAATCAAGGGATAGAATTTTGCTTTGCACCGACGGATTGTATAATGAGATAGGATCGGAAGAGTTGTGTCATATGGCCACTGAAACGGAGGATTTGGAAGTCCTGGCTGACAAATTGATTAAACTGGCAAATGCTCGCGGCGGTGCTGACAACATCACCGCCATATGCATCGGAATTGAAGAGCTGGAAAAGGAGAAAAGCTATGAATAGCAGAACTCTTGCCGGAAGGTATGAACTGCTGGAAAAAATAGGGGATGGCGGAATGGCCCTGGTTTATAAGGCAAGGTGCAAGCTATTAAACCGATACGTCGCTGTTAAGATATTGAAACCGGAGTTTACAAGGGATGTAAAATTCATAGAGAATTTTCGTCGGGAATCTCAGGCTGCGGCCAGCCTTTCTCATCCTAATATTGTAAATATATACGACGTGGGAAGAGAGGGCAATATTAACTACATCGTCATGGAATTGATCGAAGGAAAAGTCCTTTCAGATGTTATTCGCGACAAAGGCTCCCTGTCCGTTTCAATGTCGATATCCATAGCAAAGCAGATAGCCTCTGCTTTGAGTCATGCCCATAAGAATCAGATCATACATAGGGATGTGAAGCCGCATAATATATTGATCACGGAGGATGGTAACGCTAAAATAACAGATTTCGGCATCGCCAAGGCGGTAAACGCGGCCACTCTCGTCGGACATACAGGTGCGGTAATGGGTTCGGTTCATTATTTTTCACCTGAACAGGCAAGAGGGGGCTATGTTGACGAAAAGTCCGATATATATTCTTTAGGAATTGTCCTTTATGAAATGCTGACGGGTCGGGTACCTTTTGATGCGGATAATCCGGTAGCGATAGCTATGAAGCATACTAACGAAAATCCGATACCTCTTTCCCAGCTGAAGGAGGGCATACCGGAAAACGTGGAAGCCATCGTTTCGAAGGCTATAGAAAAGTATCAGACGAAAAGATATAAATCTGCAGATGAAATGCTTATCGCTCTAAATCAGTCGGAGTCGGCTGCGGGAATTGCGGATGATGCTGCTTTTAACAAAGATGGTTCCCTTGATGCCACGATGATGATGAATTTAGTCAACAATCCCGGAAGCGGTGGTGAAAAACGGAGTGCAAAAGATAATATGGCTAAAACGAAAAAAAGATTCAGATTCAATAAAATTAAGGTGCTGGCAATTGTTATCGCCCTTATTTTTGCATTCCCGGTCAGCCAGCTTTTTATAAAAGCGATTGAGGCGGGCAAGGCACCAAAAGAGGTAGAGGTTCCTTTGGTTATAGGAATGAGCATCGATGAAGCGCTCGATGAGCTTAAGGAATTTGGACTGGATCTTGCGGTGGATAAAAAAGTGTATAATTCCGAATATGAGGAGGGCTTAATCACATCCCAGGAGCCGTCTTCTGGAATGACAGTCAAGTCCGGAAAAACGATAAAGGTCAACGTGAGTAAGGGTGTCGAAGACAAAACGATACCTAATATTGTAGGGAAGACTCTGAGCGACGGAGTCTTCATATTGGAAAGCAACGGCTATATAAAGGGCGGGGTTTCCCAGGAAAACAGCGAATTGCCCAATGGAATAATCATAAGGCAATCACCTGAAGCAGGCAGCAGGGCAGATAACGGGGCTAAGGTGAGCCTGGTGGTAAGCCTGGGGCAAAAGGCGGAAACGACGACTGTGCCCAAGCTTGTCGGCTTGGATGTTAACGATGCAAAAGCGGTTATAGAGAAGGAAAAGCTTGCAGTTGGCAATATCGACTATGCTCCCAGCCATACCTTCGCCCAAAACATCGTCATCAAGCAGAGTATCGTTGCAGATTCAGCGGTTGATACGGGTACGCCTGTAAACATAACGATCAGTACGGGTCCTGATGAAAGCTCAGGTTCAGCAGTTATACAGATACCCATACAATATCAGGGGGCTCAAAATGAAGTTTTTTACCTAACTGTAATGGTTTCGGACAGTAAAGGTGTCACAACCCCGATCAACTACGAGCAGAGGATTAAAAGCGATGGTTCTGAAACATTCAGCGTAACGGGCACGGGGAAAGGATCTGTCAGGGTATATTTTGACAACACGCTTATTAAAGAGCATGTTGTAGATTTCGACACTGGAGAGATCCATTAATGGAGGGCATAATTGTAAAAGGAATCGGCGGTTTTTACTATGTAAAAGTAAACGGTGCAGTTTATGAATGCAAGGCGCGGGGCATTTTTCGCAAAGACGGGATAATTCCCTGCGTAGGAGATAGGGTCACTATAGATTTGATTTTTCAAAATGAAGCCGTTATACAGGCTATTCATCAAAGGAAAAACATATTCACCCGCCCTCCTATTGCCAACGTGGACAGTTTTGTGATAGTTATGGCATCAAAGCATCCCTCCCCTAACGTGTCTCTTTTGGATAAACTTCTTGTAATGGGAGAATTGAATAATACAGACTGCGTAGTGTGCATAAACAAGACCGATCTGGTAAAAGAGGATGATCTTAAGATTTTCAGTGAAATTTACAGCCCTTTATATCCCGTAGTTTTTACAAGCGGTCTTACGGGTGAAGGTATTGGTGCTCTTATCGAGCATATAAAAGGGAAGTTCGCTGCGATTGCAGGCCCCTCAGGCGTCGGGAAATCTACGCTGATTAATTGTTTACAGGGCAAAGAGTTATCTAAGACAGGGGAGGTCAGCAGGAGATTTCAACGGGGTAAACATACGACGAGGCATGTAGAGCTTTTTGAAACGAAGGATAAGGGCATGCTGTTTGACACGCCCGGATTTACCTCATTTAATCTGCTTGAGGCAAAGGAAGAGGAACTGGCGTTGTTTTACCCTGAAATGATTCCTTGCCTCGGAAAATGCAGGTTTGATGACTGCAGGCACCTTTTCGAACCCGGTTGCTATGTCCGGGAGGCTGCAAAAAACGGGGAAATACATAGCTCCCGGTATGAATCCTATAAATCTCAAATGAATGAAATACGTGAAAAGAGGAAGTATTAATGAAACGATTGGCACCGTCTATGTTATCTGCAGATTTTTCAAGGCTGGGGGAAGATATAAAAAATGTTGAAAAGGCGGGGGCCCATTTACTTCATGTTGATGTAATGGACGGGCATTTTGTACCGAATATCTCTTTTGGACCGGCGGTCATGAAGAGTCTTGTTTCTCTTACATCGCTGCCCTTTGATGTCCATCTTATGGTGGATTCGCCGATGCGTTATGCCAAGGATTTTGTATGTGAAAATACTGAATATATTACAGTTCATGCAGAGGCTTGTGTGCACCTTCATCGCTGTGTTCAAAGTATCAAAGATTTGGGGGTTAAAGCCGGTGTGGCATTGAATCCTTCCACATCATTATCGGTTTTGGATTATATTCTTGAAGACCTTGACCAGGCCCTTATAATGTCCGTGAACCCGGGTTTTGGAGGTCAGGACTTCATACCCGTTGCCATGCAAAAAATTAAAAGGCTTGCGGAAATGAGAAATTTAAGGAATCCCTCGATGCAAATCGCTGTAGACGGGGGCATAGATTTAAATAACGCAAAAGCCGTTATTGAAAGCGGCGCCGATATTCTTGTAGCCGGTTCCGCTGTCTTTGGAACCGACGACATCGGCATGCGCGTCAAGGAGTTTATTTCCCTTATAAATGATTAAAAGTAATATAATGTGAATTAGTGTTGACAAGAGCCCGATAATGGGTTATCATTGCCCCATGATGTAAAATAAAGTAATCGGAGGGTATATATGTAATGATTAATAAGCGGTCGATAATAGGTCTGTTTCTTATGATCCTTGCGATAATCGGTCTGGTCGGCTGGGAACTTTATGGCAGAGATGCAGTTATGAAAAGCCCTGTTTTAGTTGCAACCCGGAATATTCAACCTGGCATGGTTATAAATCCCAAGGATTTTGCAATTGTGGGAGTATCTGAAGAAAATAAAGTTCAAGGGGCTATGTGCAGCAAAGACTACGGCGTACTGGCGGGAAAACTGGCAGAAAGGCAAATTTATAAAAATCAGCAGATTTTGCCCGATTTTTTCATTGAAAAAGAACTTTGCTTGGACAAAGAGGAATCAATATTTGTGATTAAACCTGAATGGATATCTATGAGGAGCAGTTCCATACGCAGGGGAGACCTGGTAAAAATATATGAGGACAGGGGAAAAAGCCTTCTTGGTGCTTTCCGCGTCGCATTTGTAAAGGATCGCAATGATTCGGAAATAGAGGATCGGGAAGTTCGCATTAAAAATCCTTTAGACAGGACTGACGCAACGGCCGTTGTCAGTCATATTGAAATTATAGCCGGGTTTCCGGATTATCTTCGCATCTTAGATGAGGTTGCCGATTCAAGGCTGATTATCGTACAGAAATGGGGTGAAGAGTTTTGAGCCTTATGTTTGCCTTTCACGGCGTCGATAGTAAAATCGGCACAACTATGATCTCTCAAAGCGTTGCAGAAATGATTGCAACGGATAAAAAAGACATAAAGGTAATGCACATATCTTTAAACGGCAAAAGGGGAACGGAATATATCGATAAAATAGGTGAATCGATAGAAGGTATTAAAATATATCTTGATACGAAGGTGCTGTCGAAAAAGGAGCTGCTGTCAGCCTGCAGGCGCACAGATAACTTCTATATGCTGGGCGGAGTTATGAGCCTTTATCAAGCCCGGCATTACCAGCCGTCTGCTGCAATATACCTTCTTGAATCTCTTGCAGATGAGATCGATCTGATCATCGCAGATACAGGAAACGAATTAGAAAACGGACTGGCTATCGGGGGACTGGAATATATTAAAAGCAGATGCTGTCTGATCAGCCAGCAGGAGTCCATGCTCAGGCGTTATGAAATTCTTCTTCCGATATATAAAAAACTCAATATTTCCTTTAATTTTTATGCGGTAAATAAATTCGGCAACAAGGATCCGTACGGCATAGATTATATTTCCAGAAGATTGTCTTTGCAAAAAAATGAACTTCAAAAAATAGAGATGAGCTATTACGGAAGGCGCGCAGAAATGGAAACAAGAAGTTTACTGGCGTATAAAAACGAAGGGTATATAGACGATATTAGATGCCTTTCTGATAAAGTTTTGTCCGGATTTGGAATTGAATCAATAAAGCACAGGGGAAGAAAAAAATGGAGACATTTAAGCTGGATGAATATTTGAATCGCATGGCCGCAAATGAAGAATTTACGGTTTACAACTTTGAAACGCTCTGCAGTACGATAAAAAAAGACTTTATCAGGGAATGGCAAGAGGGCAGGCAAGATGTTCAGGCTGTTTTGGAACTGCAAAAGAGGGCCATTATAGGATATGCAAACGAAACGGCATATTTTAAAGAAAAGATCAAAGCTCTAGTAAGGAAATACCGATCCCACAAAACGCCGTTTCCCGAATGGTACGAATCTTTAGAGGATGGCATTTTCCATGAAAACTGGGGTCTGGCGGGCATAGCACAATGGTTTTCCAGCTATAAAGACAGCAGTTCGGCGAAGATCATAGGCGAGCGCATTTATTTCCTTGTGGATGGAAGGATGGAACTGATGCCGCAAAGCATATCAAAAACGAGAAGGGATCAACTGGTGCGTGCCTTTCTTCTGCTATCACCTGAAGAGCGTCTCGATAAGGAATTTCATGAAGTTTACCTTCTTGATGGCACCAGGATTACAGTTTTTAGGGGCGGAATGGTGAAGCAGAATCAGGATGCAATAATATTCAGACGTTATATAGTACCTGTTTACAGCTTTGAAGAACAAGCGGTCAGGGGAACCATTCCAAAACAGGCAATACCTCTTTTTGTTTCCATGAATGCCATCGGTTACAATGTCGCTTTTACCGGAGCCGTGCGCACCGCCAAAACAACTTTTTTAACGACGTGGCAAAGCTATGAGAACCAAAGCCTTGAAGGGGTTATAGTGGAAACGGATCCCGAAATCCCCATGCATAAAATTGCTCGCCGATGATGATAAAATGCAGCGCATTTCCAAAAACCTGCTGCGAAGCGATGCCGACTACTTTGTATTGGCGGAAGCGCGGGACGGTAACGCTTTGGAGACGGCAATAAGGTTAGCGGCAAAAGGCGGTAAGCGTCTGAAGATTACGTTTCATTGTCGCGATCCTTTGGATTTTCCCTACGATGCAGCATGGGAAATAGCAAAATTTGTCGGCGAAAAATCTGCGTATGTTGCAAGGAGGGTATCGGCCAGCTTCGATTACATTTTTCACTTTATACAGCTTAAGAATAAGAACAAGAAAAGATTAAAAAGCATATATGAAATGGGCTACGATAGAAGGGAGGATAAAATTTTCATGCATCCCATCTGTCTATACGATATCGGCAAGGACGGCTGGAAATGGAACTATCAGATAAGCGATGAAAAAAGGGAGAAAGGGATGGAGGAAGATTTCGAAAATTTCCTTAAATTCGATTTTGAGTTGAAGAACCTGTCAAAGGGGGGAGGGAATTGATGGTGATTAAATACATACCCGTTATGATATCCGGTATCTTATACGCCGTGATTTTTTCAGGCCTGCTTGCGATGAACTCTGAAACCCTAAAGATTTTCTATCATAGATTCAGGGTGCGGAATCGCCTGAAGGCTCGAAGGAAAGAGCATATGGGACCCTCCCGCGGGCATGCATGGCTGTCGAGATCGTTGTTGGTAGCTACGGGCAGGTCTCTTCCTCCAAGTGCGTTTATTGCCGCCGTCGTCAGTCTATTCATAGCAGTATTATCTGCATCGATCAGATCGTTTACAATATTTAATGCGGTTTTGACTGCCCTGGCCGCATCCGCCATCCCCTTTTTACTGCTTTATACCAGGGTCAATAATGTAAGAAGGAAAGGAAGCGAAGAAGGTGAAACTCTGGTTTCGGCGTTTCTAAATCAATATCGAATAAACGATTATAATATTTTCGTAGCCATAGAAAATGTTTTGCTTTCAAATCCGGAATTAAAGATATCCCGAAGGATGCTGTTTCACCTGCTTTTGGAATTAAGGGATACCGGGGATTCTAAAAAAATAAAAGAGGCCACAGAGGATTTTTCTTTAGCATTAAAAACCAAATGGGGCAGGCTTCTGGCGCATAACATAAGGCTGGCGGCGGACAGAGGAGACAATGTTTCGATCGCTTTAGAGGATATCCTAATACAGTTAAGGGAGGCCAGATCAGCGAAAGAGGAGTTGAAACGGTTAAACAGCGAGGCCGTAAGGATGGCCTGTTTCATGGTTCCTTTTGCATATCTGGCCACCTCATTTTTATCAGTTATTTATCTGGACCTGTCGCCTGTGCAGTATCTGATAAATCAGTTTACTACCCCGCAGGGGCTTTGTCTTTTCATGTACATCCTGCTTTTTTTTACCGGGAACCTAGCATTGCTATCTTTTGTCAGCGGGCGGCGCTTTGATTTTTAGGAAGGGGGAAGCTGTATGACATGGTGGATATATGGGGCGGCATTTGCAATGTTTATTATCGGTTTGCTTTTATTTAAGAATGACAGACATCTGCAGCGGTTTATACATGCTTCAGATGTGAGGGGCAAAATAAAGGGGAGATTTCACCCGATAACGATATTCATTAAACAAATCGCGGGGAGTAAAAGGGCGGGAAGGGCTGATGATGAAATCTGCGAAGCGATCTCCTACCTGCGGAATTTGATATCGCTAGGGCAGGGAAAAGTAATTTCAGCTGATGCGGTGATAGAGCAGCTGGCAGATCAAAAGGGCATACTTTCACCTTGTTACGGAGATTTGCTTCGCTTGTTCAGGCAGAACCAAAAAGATGAGGCCGTCAAGGCGTTTAAAGAAGGTTCGGGTTCAAGCAGAGGCGGTGATTTTGCCAGACTTTTAATGCAATGGGATGAATTGGATCCGACCAGGCTCATCGATACGCTTTTATCTCACAGGCATTCGATAATGGAAATAAGGACGACGGCAAGAAAACGCAGGGATGAGATTCTAAGCGATATAATTTTTTTCCCGGTGGTTATCAATGTAATGCTTGTTTTTATTAATTTTATTTATGTGGGCTATTTCATCGATCAGCAAAATATCTTGTCGATGCTGTAGCCGTTCAAGGAGGAGAGAAAATGAAGCAATTAATTGTAATGATATCTATGATAGTTTTAGGTATAGCCATCGGCGGCTTTGTTATGGGTTTTAAGGGGGTTGCGGAAGATGTTTCAAAGGCTGCCGCGAGCATGATAACCTTGGCGAATATTACAGAGCCTGCTGACTTTGACTGATGGTGGAAATCGATGAAACAGCTTATAGTGCTTACGGCCATGATCGCTTTGGGTATTGCTATTTTCAGCATGATAGCAGGCAGTGATGATGAATCCCTTCTTGGTACGATGAAAAGCGTATGGAATCAGGAGCTGCAGGAAAGGACGCGCCTACCGTAATTTGAAGATGCTGGGGTTTAATTTACAGATGTTAACGCCGTAGAATTAAAATTAATGTTGAAGAAAAAAGTACAAAATTGCAATTAAATGATTTGTGCATTAATTGATTGGCATTAAAAATATTTTCTAATGACGAGCAATGGTACAGCAAGGAAAAATATTGATAAAACAAGTCGGTTAAGACGACAGGAAAAGAAATTGAAACGAGACAGCGCAGTCTTTAGAGGAAATACGAAGACTATAAAAAGCGCGGCAAAATAAAAAGGAGGAAGCTACTAGGCAGAATATCCAAAGACAAGCATTAAAGGTACAAAATCTAATGGGTATATTTGTTCATATTTTGAGTAGCAGACGGAATTGAAGCAGTTTATAGTTTTGGCAGCCGTGCTGCCTTTGCTGCTTGTATTTTTAGCGCAGTACGCCCTTGATCAAAGAAACAGCGCCTTAATCGGCATTTTACAAGAGCATGTGTATACCGCTAAGGAGAAGGCAAAACAGGAGGGCTGTTTTACCTGGGAAATTGAAAGCGAACTCCGAGAATGCATCAGCCGGACGTTTGGAATCAGTCCCGAGGAAATAAAAATTGTTGCTACTAAAACACCTCTTTATCGTATTAATTCATTTGATGAGCGCGGGCTGATTCAATATGAGGTGTCCGTACCGATCGACTGCATTATGGCCGGAGGAAGACTTTTCGGTCTTAAGGGCAAAAA
>CAZHBR010000047.1:0-3424 GCA_964530755.1 uncultured Oscillospiraceae bacterium
CGATTTTTAATTCAAATCGTCCATTTTGGAGAATCACCAAATCCCTTGCAATCGCAAGACCTAAGCCGCTTCCCTCTGTGGCCCGTGACTCATCTCCTCTTTTAAACCTTTCCATTAACTCGTCAGCACCGATGTTTAATTCTGTTTTTGATATATTCTTTATTTCAAGCAGTATCTGTGCGGCGTCTCCGTTGATGCTTTCCACTTTTTTAAGATCTATATATACTCTGGACCCCTGTAACGAGTACTTTAATACGTTACCGAGAAGATTCTCAAGCACACGCCAAATCAATTGACCGTCTGCGATAGCGCAATACCCCTTTTCTTTTGCATTTACTATAAAGATAAGACTAGAAGATTCTACGCTTGCCGCCATCTCACCCAGGCCCTGATTTAATAGAGACAGCATATCAACAGTTTCCAATTTTACCGGGATCGATCCGCTTGATGCCTTCGCAGCATCAAAAAGATCATCCGTAAGTTTTTTCAGGCGTAAACTTTTTTGCTCTACTATTTCCAGATACTTTTTTATATTTTCGCTGTTGGAATTCTCTTTTTTTAATAGATCGACATAAGTTATAATAGATGTCAAGGGAGTCTTCAAATCGTGCGACACATTGGAAATTAAATCCGTTTTAAGTCTTTGATTTTTTAGTTCATTTTGTACCGCCTTGTTTGAGGCCTCGGAAATCATGTTTATACTCTTTGCAAGTTCATCTAATTCGCTATCGCCGCTGATTGGGATTTCATATGAAAGGTTTCCGTTTTTCACTTCCTCAATCCCGATTTTTATATTCTCATATTTCCTTATCCATTTTGACGCAAATATCAATATAAATGCTATTGCAGCAACAACACCAAACACGGTAGCCGACAAAACACACAAACCTACCGCTAAAAGAATAACCCTGGTCATAAAACCTCTGCTACAGTATATCGATCTTATCCCGCTGAATATCGACGAAAAGACGATATATATTAGAAAATTGCTGATAAACCTGCCGGACTTCAGATTTCTTATACAGGATAGAATAAACAGCAGGCCCAGGGCTGAAGCCGCCAGCCCCACAATGATTCCCACGCTCAATTGAAAAAGCATTACAGTCTTTAAAGATGATGCCGTATTTATAAAATTACTTGGACTATCGTATATATTCTGCATCAAAATCCCTATACATAAGACCCCGCCGCCGAAAAAACACAAGGCTATGATTAACAATTGAAGTTCTGTAAACACCCTGTCGATTTTATATTCCGGCCGCCTGCCTTCAGCATCTTTTCTTCCGGTCATAACAACGAGATAAACAAAGGATAAAACGAGAATCAAACCGAGTGCGGCTGCAATGGATATCCACCCCGTGACCTTCTTTTTATTTTCCTGAAACGTCGCTTCCCTGCCGGCCAGATATTTTTCTCCAAAAGCAAGATAAACCTTTGAATCTGATTCATTTCGATAGTTGAAGCGGTCCTCCAGGTATCTGTCGTTACCTTCCACGTGCATATGAAACGATTCGGAGCTAGTATTCATTTTGATGAGCTGACCGTTTTCATAAATTACATAATCGCTTTTCCCCGCCATACCTAAAAAAAGGTCGCTGTCCAATGCCGGATTTTCTTGTACGTCTTTATTTGCGTCATCTTCGCTGCCGGAGATCATATTGATTCCGAAAAGATTTGTCACCGCATTCCTTCCATTTGCGGCATAGTAGAGAAACCCCTCTTCATCAAGATCTTTTTTAATTCTCTCAAAGGTTCGAAGATCCCTCATGATAAGCTCATCCTTGATACCGGCTATTTCCTCCTCATAATCTGCGAAAAAACGTTCACGATTCGCAAAATCGTTGTAAGGACCGACGTATTCCTCCCCAAAGCCGGTACTGTCGTAGTCCTCTTTAACCTGGTAATACAAAGACTCGATTCGTGCATCGACTTCACCTTGGTTGAGAGAGTTTCCAGCTTTAATATAGTCTTCACCTTTAAGTTCATTCATAAGATATGTAATATTATAGAATTTCGTTTCAAAATCCCACAGCATAGCCCCGCTTTCCGCATAATTAGTACAAAATATGGCATCACCCATACTGACACCGATATCATTTAAACCTATTGCCGATTTTAAAGCCGCAACACCTGCCGTAATTGCAGCGATAAAAAATGTAACACACAAAACAAAGGCAAAAATGTACCGACCTTTGCCCGCATCATATTTTTTCGATTTTATATCCAATTCCCCACACCACCTTCAAATATCTGGGCTCCTTCGGATTGATTTCAATCTTCTCCCGAATTCGCCTTACATGAACGGCAACAGTATTCTCTGGACTGTAGGCTGCTTCCTCCCACACCTCTTCATATATCTGTCCTATCGAAAATACCCTTCCCGCATTCATTGTCAAAAATTTTAATATTCCGTATTCGATAGGCGTAACAGGCACCTGTTCGCCATCCAAATACACCGTCTTAGCACCATCGTCAACTATCAAGCCCCCTGATTTATAAATACCTGTCCTTTTATCGAAACTCCCCAGATCCACATATCTTCTAAGCTGGGATTTCACTCTGGCAACTAATTCCAAAGGATTAAACGGCTTTGTCATATAATCGTCGGCACCCGCGGCAAGGCCTGTTATTTTATCGTAATCCTCTGATCTTGCCGATAACATAATAATAGGGATATTTCTCCTCTCACGTATCTTCACAGTCGTTTGCATTCCGTCCAGCACAGGCATCATTATATCCATAAGGATGAGATGGATTTCCTCTTTGCTCAATATTTTCAACGCCTCAATGCCGTCCCGGGCCTTAAACACCTCGTAGCCTTCATTTTTCAAATATATCCCGATAGCCTCCACTATTTCCTTGTCATCATCGCAGACCAGAATATTCATTATATCGTTCTCCTTTATGCATAAAAATCCCCCCTCTATCCGATTGTTAATCCATAAAACCAATTCCAAGGATATCCTATAATTCTTAACAAAAGGGGGTTGGATTTCTTAATATTATCTTAAGTTGCAGCTTTCTTTGATACACTGTTTCCAAATAGACGTTACACTAAATGCATTCAGCCGTCAATCAACAGACAGTCACGAAATTCTCATAAAAAAAGCCACCCTTTCGAGTGGCCAGCAATAAGCTGATATGTAAATCTAAAATAATGGCGTGATCTATTTAAATGATAATGCAGACTATGCATCCCCCGGTACTACCAATTTAGCGTAATCGTAAATGAGCTTCGCCGTTTTCTCCATTCCAAGCCATCCGCTATCTACAGTCAAGTGGTAAATGCTTATGTCATTCCACTTTTTGTCGGAAAAAACATTATGATATTTTTGTCTTTGCTTATCTATCTTATTCATTATGGAATCAACTTCCCCCATTGGTACACCGTATACTTCAATCATTCTTTTAATCTTTTCCAAAA
>CAZHBR010000047.1:3434-5003 GCA_964530755.1 uncultured Oscillospiraceae bacterium
CTGTATTCCCTTGAAGCATGAAGAAACACATTGATGCAGTTTGGAAAATCCCTTAATACCAAATCTGCACATCTTCCTATAAAAATACAGGACTCATCCTCGGCAATGGAGCGTATCGCTTCTGCCTGTGCCTGAAATAATTCCTGGCTTTGGGGCATGATGGTGGCATCATATTCATCTGCACCGAAATAGTAGAGGCTGCGGATAATTTTCTCATCGTATTCGCGGAAGAATTTTTCATTAATCGTACTTTTTTGTGCTGCACGTTCCGCCAGTTCCTTATCATAGCATGGGATATTGAGCAATTCAGATAGCCTTCTTCCTACTTCAATTCCCCCGCTCCCGTACTGTCTTCCGATAGTAATTATCAAATTATTTTTACCCATGTATACCCCTCCTTTTTTTGAATTATCTAAATTGTAGCACAAAATTCAAAATCAAGCAAGATATTGAGCAATATCATAAATTATCTGAATTACAAATGAGGATACGATGATGACTGATCACATTTTACGGAACATTAACCGGTGATTTCCACCGGATGCACAATCTGTTTTAATTCCAAAATTCAAATCATAGCAACAAAATTTTAGCAGACATATTTGTTAGATTAGTCAAAATATATTGACACTGCTCCCATAGATTGTTATAACTATAGCTAAGGAACGGTTAATACTTTAACAACAATTAAGGAGGTATCGGAATGAAAGGCTTTGCAATGAAAAGGATAGGTGAAACAGGTTGGGTTGAAAAAGAAGCGCCGGCATGTGGACCCCTTGATGCAATATGCCGTCCCCTTGCAGTAGCCCCATGTACATCGGATATACATACTGTATATGAAGGAGCTGTGGGCGAAAGAACGGATATGATTCTTGGGCATGAAGCTGTCGGTCAGGTCGTGGAGGTTGGAGAATCTGTGAAGGACTTCAAAGCCGGGGATAAGGTCCTTGTACCAGCCATTACTCCCGATTGGGGTTCACTAGAAGCACAACGCGGGTTTGCAATGCATTCCGGCGGAGCACTCGGCGGCTGGAAGTTTTCCAATTTTAAAGATGGTGTATTTGCAGAGCTTTTCCATGTAAATGAAGCTGATGCGAACCTGGCAATGCTGCCTGAAGGGATGGATCTTGCCCAGGCCACAATGATCAGCGACATGATACCGACAGGATTTCATGGCGTTGAGCTTGCGGAAGTAACCTACGGAGAAGATGTGTTAGTTATAGGTATAGGCCCGGTAGGCCTGATGGCTGTTGCAGGTGCGGCACTTAAAGGTGCCGGCAGGATTTTAGCTGTCGGGACAAGACCCAATTGCGTTGCTTTAGCGAAAGAATTCGGAGCAACAGATATCATAAGCTACAAAAATGGTCCCATTGACGAACAGGTGAGAGAACTCACAAAAGGAAAAGGTGTGGACAAGGTAGTCATAGCAGGCGGAAATGTTGACACCTTCATCGAGGCAGTTAAATCTATTAAACCCGGCGGAATCATCGGCAATGTTAACTACCTAGGCAGCGGTGATTTCGTTAGAATACCCAGAGAAGCATGGGGTGTCGGCATGGGACATATAAG
>CAZHBR010000047.1:5013-9973 GCA_964530755.1 uncultured Oscillospiraceae bacterium
GAGGCCTGATGCCGGCAGGACGCATGCGTACAGAGAGACTTGCAAATATGATTATGCATGGCAGACTTAACGTTTCGGGCATGTTGACACATAAATTTGAAGGATTTGATAAAATTCCTGAGGCGTTGCAGCTTATGAAAGATAAACCGGCAGAACTAATCAAACCGTTGGTAACCTTTTCATACGATGATTAATTAAAGACGAGCATAAAATCCGGTTTATTTGTTTCACGAAACGATATTTGAACCGGGAGAATAAGGCAGCGGATTTATTTTGGACCGTTGCCTTTCTATATTCCTACCAACCATGCTTTTCGCAGTTTTTGCCGGCGCAAATAAAACCGCTGCTGATCTTTTCTATGTCATGACCTTCGTGCATCAACAATTTCTCCCTTAAGTGACCGGCACCGCTTCTGCATATTATCAACCCTTTTTGCGGCAATATCCTATGGGTTGGAATAAAATAGGCAACCGGATTTTTGGAAACTGCACTGCCCACCGCCTGCGCAGCACCAGGCTTTCCTATCGCCTCTGCCAGCCTTTTATAAGTAGATATTTCCCCGGGCGCAACTTTAACGACTTCGTTTAAAACCGCTTGTTGAAAGATCGTAAGCCCAGTCAAATCAAGCATCATGCTATGCCGCCCAACCTCCAGAAAATCTAATGTCTCTTTAAAAATCAACCTTGCATAGCGGCTTGCTGTTTCTTCACCTTTTAAAACCCTTCGCATATAGACCGTTTCTTCCCCGTTCTGCTTTCTAAGCGAAAGATACTTTAGACCTTGATCAGTAAATGTAAAACTGAGCCAGTCTGTTTCTAAAAATTCAATGATTCTTTCTAAATTCATGCTGTCACCATATCTTTAAGATTGTTTCGTTAATTTGCCCAACAATAGCAATTATATTTAGTTAGATTCGACATTGTTTCCGATCCAAAATTATTGCATTTTGCAATATCGTTTGCTATATTATAATGAGTGAGTGCTCACTCATTAACAGCAGCGGGGGAATTTTCTGATAATCTGAAAAAGGAGGACGGCATTCTGTAGTCTACTTATGCCTGCATAGATCATGACCGACAATAAAAAATACATCGGTTACGGTGATAATAGTAAAACAACGGCCAGTGATAACGACAATTTAAATACCGTCGCCTATGAGGCCAAACAAGATACAGCTTTAAATCCACTATTGCATCTGCAAAAGGATGGGCCTGATGATTCATCAAAATATTTCAGCGATTTTAACTTGTCGGAAAAAGAAAATTTGATTTTAGATGCGGCTGTTAAAATATTTTCAGAAAAGGGTTTCAGTGCTGCCACAACCAACGAAATTGCTAAAACGGCCGGCGTTGCCGAGGGCACCATTTTTCGTTACTATAAAACGAAGAAAGAAATCTTGAGGACTCTTCACGTTCTATTCATAAATCTATTAGGCGGAAAGCTTGTTTTAGATGGGGTTGAAAAAATCCTGGATGACTGTGACGATAAGGAATTAAAAGATGTGTTCAAATCCCTGATCATGGACAGGATCAAACTGATCGATTCGATTTTCCCTATAGCGCGAATAGTTCTCACCGAAGCTCTATATCATAAAGATATCAGGGAGGCAATATACCAGACTATAATCAGCCGGGCAATCTCCGCATTTGAAATATTTCGAATAAGAGCATCAGAACGCCAACTACTTCGTGACAACATCCCTTCTGAGATAATGTTGAGAAATTTCATTGGAAATGTATTTATGCTGGTCGCCCAAAGAAAACTTTTCGGAGACAAATTCGATTTGCCGTCATTAGAGGAGGATATTGAAATGTCCATCGATATATTCCTATACGGTGTAGCAAGGAAATAAATCGGGGGGTATGCTGCGATGGTTAAAAAGATCTTACCGCTTTTATTAACCCTACTTTTATTATCAGCATGCGGATCACAGGAATTCAAACTCAGCGGAACTGTGCGTACAACACAGATCGATATCGCCTCCGAAGTACCGGGAAAAGTTCTCCGGTTGGAAATGGAAGAAGGTTCCAAGGCCAGAAAGGATGATGTAATCGCGGTACTTGACTCAAGCATGCAGGAGTTGGTAGTGGAACAGCACGAGGCCATAGTCCGGATGAAGGAAGCAAGGCTTGAGGAATTGAAAACCGGCCCTCAGGCCGAGCAATTGAATCAGCAAAGGGCGTATGTCAAAACCGCCGAAGCTGCAAAAAGCGGTGCCCAAACAAATATCGACACCGCGCAGCTGGATATGAAATATTGGAAAGGTAAATATGATGCGGCAAGGGAAGCCTATGACTTGACAATAATATCAAAAAGCGACTTTGATGATGCAAAACTTAAACTGGATACGGCTTCCCAGCACCTTGCCGCCGCAAAAAAACAATATCAATCTTCGGTGGCCCAGCTCGATGCCGCGCTAGCCCAGCTTTCCCTTCTTGAAAAGGGTAGTACATATCAGGCCATAGCAGCGGCAGATCTTGCACAATCTCAGGCGATATTAAAGCAGGCCAATCTCGTGCTTTCAAAATATAAGATAAGATCCCCTTCCGACGGCACCTTTATACAGAAAAATGTTGAACCCGGTACAATGATAAACGCAGGGGCATATATCGGAACGGTATCTGATCTTTCCGACCTGTGGATGTATGCATATGTCCGTCAGAAATATCTAAAATACATCAAGCTTGGTCAGAGGATATCCTTAACTGGCGACGGAACAGAAAACAAAAATGTCAAAGGAAAGATTACATTCATATCCGGCGAGGCTGAATTCACACCAAAAAATGTGCAAACCGACGATGCCAGGGAAAATACTGTATTTAAAGTCAGAATAGACATTATTTCCGATAGCATGGATATAAAACCGGGAATGACTTTAGATGCTTTTATAAACATGAAATAAATCAATGGAGAACGGTCATGTCTTTAAATTTTCGCTATGCCGTAGAAACAGTGGCTCTTACAAAAAAATTCGGAGATTTCACGGCGGTCGATCAGGTATCTCTACGCATACCAAAAGGCGCAATATTTGGATTGCTAGGTCCCAATGGATCTGGGAAATCCACCACAATAAGGATGCTTTGCTGCGTGCTGACTCCCTCTTCAGGCAAAGGTACCATATTGGGTCTTGATACGCAGTTGAACCCGGAGAGGATAAAGCACAACCTTGGCTATATGTCCCAGCGTTTCAGCCTGTATGAGGATCTTACCGTGAACGAAAACCTGGATTTTTACGGAGGCGTTTACGGCATTGCAAAAGATGTCAGAGACCTAAGAAAGAACGAACTCGTAACTATGACAGGGCTAAGGGGCAAGGAAAAAAGCCTTGCGGGCACCCTTTCTGGCGGCTTGAAGCAGCGTCTTGCACTTAGCTGCGCCCTGATACACAGGCCTTTGCTACTGGTTCTCGATGAGCCCACAGCCGGGGTTGATCCGGTTTCAAGAAAAGTGTTCTGGGAGATCATCCGCACCCTGTCAAGGCAGGGCATAACCGTACTGGTCACAACTCATTATATGGATGAGGCAGAAGGCTGTGACATCGTCGGTTTTATCTTTAACGGAAGATTAATAAATACTGCACCTCCAAAGGATATCATCAAATCTGAAGGCGCAAAAAACCTAGAAGATATTTTCATCAAATATGTAGAGAGAATTACAGGCACAGTGATCGGTTCTGACTTTGCAAGGACGGAACTCCTGAAAAAGGAGGATATGGTGTGAGCAGCGATATATTTGACATAAATCGATTTATGTGCATTATGAGAAAGGAATTCATAGAGGTCCGTCGAGATCCTGTCTCCTTAAGGCTTCCTTTGTTAATGCCCATTATTTTCATGCTTCTTTTCGGCTATGCTGTGACCACCGAAGTGGATAATATAAGCACTGCTGTTTTCGACCAAAATATGACCGTGAACAGCCGCGATTATATTGAAAAATTTATTATATCCGATTATTTTAACGTCAATTACTATGTAAACAGTGAAGCAGAAATGATCGACCTGATCGACAGCGGCAAAGCGAAAGCAGGAATCATTATCCAGCCCGACTTTTCGGAGAAGCTTAAGATCGGTAAACCGCCCCAAACACAGCTTATCGTAGACGGTACCGATCCTACTACAGCCCGCACTGCGATGAACAGCGGCATAATAATATCAGAACACTATTCCCTAATGCATAAAGAAATTTATCTTAAAACATTGGGAATATCCGCGGCATCCCTTCCCGGTGCCAATATAAATGTAAGGGTTTTGTATAATCCCGGTTTGGAAAGCAGAAAATTTACCATACCTGCCCTGGTAGGGCTCATTCTTCAGAATATCACCATTATGCTTACCGCCTTTGCCCTTGTCAGAGAAAAGGAACGCAACACTATAGAACAGCTAATAGTTTCCCCGATAAAACCCGTTGAGCTGATTTTAGGTAAACTTATCCCGTATATACTTATAGGGAGCGTAAGCTTTTTTTTTGCTTTATCGCTATGTGTGATTTGGTTTGGCGTCGGAATAAAGGGGAGCCTGCTTCTGCTGATCGCCCTTGGACTTTTGTTTGTTCTATGCTCCCTTTCCATAGGAATGTTCATATCCACCATTGTAAGAAACCAGCTTCAGGCAATGATGTCCTTGATATTGGTCATACTTCCAAGCATACTGCTTTCAGGTTTCATTTTTCCAAGGGAAGTCATGCCGCCGGTCATAAATTTTTTAGGATATTTAATACCCCTGACCTATTTCCTCGATATTATCAGAGGTATTGTATTAAAAGGAATAGGAGCCGGTTATCTTTTAAATGATATCGCGGCCCTTTGCGCATTTACCTTCATCATTTTGTGTGTTTCGGTGCTGCGATTTAAAAAAAGCCTGGATTAACCGTTCGGAAAAATCAGGGACTGCACTTATCTTGAATATTGCTTTATTTTTTGTGTTCATTATAAAATGCCTTTAACGATTTTTTTGTTACCTCA
>CAZHBR010000048.1:0-7071 GCA_964530755.1 uncultured Oscillospiraceae bacterium
TGGCCGCCAGGATATTCGTGCCCGAGGAGGCGGCGATATCGATGCCTGTATGCAGCTTATTGACCTTCAGAATCGGATGCAGGCGATATCCGAAGGAGGAGGTGATCCTCTTTGACGCAGGGACGGGCCAAAGCATCTCGCCTCCTATGTATGCGTCATTACCCTGAAGCCTCAAAATCTCCGCGACCAGGGCATTAGCCTCCTCATTCAGGGCATCTACCTGCCTTTCAAGAGCCTTGTTGTCCTTTGCGACTTCGGCCTTTAAAGCCGATACATTTCCGCGGTTTGACTCCAGTTGATTCTGCTTCTCTGCTTTTTGATGCTTTTTAGCATCCAGCACCGACTTCAGTTTTTCAAGATCCTCCCGATAGCCTTTCAGTATCTGATGCTGCTTTTCAAGCTTTTCCAGGACCTCCACATCGTTTTCGAATATTTTTTGAGCCATGTCCAGATTTGTCATAAAGTCGGTTATGCTTTCTGAGCCCAGTAAAATAGCCAATATACCCATATCACCGTTTTTATACATCGACCTTAAACGGTTGCCCATATCGTCATTTTGCCGTTCTATGCCCTTTTGCATGGCCTCAAGCTCAGCCTGCACCTTCCTTATCTTGTTTGCAGTTGCAGATATTTCACTTTGCAGATTATGTATTTCCCCTTCAGCTTCTTTAATAAGCCTGTCCAAATTCTTAATCTGTGAGTTAAGATTCTTCTCCTCCGTTTTACCGGCCTTTAACTGGGATTCCAGCTTTTTTATCTGGTTATTCAGCTCGCCTAGCTTATCCTGATTGCTTCCCCCATAGCTTAAGCCCAGGTTCATGCCAGCTATCAGCATTATCAGGATCAGGCCGAAGCAGACAGATTTTTTGTGAAGCTTTTTTAACATTGTAATCACCTATTCCCTACGTGTCCAAAAATCGCCGCATGGAAATAATACTTCCTATGGCGCCTATACTTATGCCTAGCGACATAAAAACCCAAATGAGATTGACCGTTAGAAATCCTGCGGGAACCAGAACCGTCGAAAACATTATAAATGTATCCTGTCCGAAGATTTCAATGATCTTTATGTACAGCAAGCCTACAAGACCGGCCGATATTCCCGCCGAAATAGATCCTATCAGCATGCCCTCAACAAGAAAGGGGCCTCTGATGAACCAATTTGCTGCGCCGACATACTTCATGATGCTTATTTCCTTTTCCCGTGCAAGCACGGTCAGTTTCACCGTGTTTGCCACCACCACTACCGAAATTGTCACAAGAAAAGCAATTATTATCATGGCTCCGACTTTAATAAAGCCTGTTATTTGAAGAAGCTTGTCCACTACTGTTTGGTAGTATTTAACATCCTCCACCCCATCGAAGGTTTTAATTTTCTTGACTATTTGCCCCACAAGCTCCAAATCCGTCGCCTTTACGCGTATGGAATCAGGTAGAGGGTTCTTTGTCAGATTTTCAAGTAAATAGGCCTTGTCCCCCCATTTTATTTTAAATTCCTCCATGGCCTCTTCTTTTGTCAGATACTGCACGTGCCCGACCTGGTCCATCGCAGATAACTGTCTCATCATATCCTTGGTTGCTTCGGGCCGGATATCGTTTGAAAGATAAATCTGAACCGTATCAAACTGTTTTCTTGCGCTGTCAGTCAGCATTGTTATGTTGACAACGAGTATGAAAAACAGTCCCAGAATCAACAGCATCGCGGAAATAGAAAACAGGGAGGCAAAAGTCATCGCCCTGTTGCGGAATATCTGCCTGAAAGCCTGTTTTACCGCATATCCAATACTCCTAATAAGCATTTTTACCGAATATGCCCTCCTCCCGGAGGATCCCGAAATTCATATCTTCATCCTCACAATAGTTGCCGTCCCGATCATCCCTGGTTATTCTGCCTTTATCGATGGCGATCACCCTTTTTCCCATCCTGTCCACGATGTCTTTGGCATGGGTTACCATAACTATAGTTGTTCCACGCCTGTTGATCTGATCAAGGAGCTGCATGATCTCCCAGGCGGTATCGGGATCCAGATTGCCTGTGGGCTCGTCCGCGATCAGAACTGTAGGATTATTAATAACAGCCCGGGCTATTGCCACCCTTTGCTGTTCTCCGGCTGAGAGCTCGTGAGGGTATTTATTCTCCTTGGAGCTTATACCCATTAAGCTTAGAACCTGCGGTACGTTTCTTCTTATGCTCCTTTGGCTAATATGCAATATTTCCATTGCAAAGGCCACATTTTCATACACTGTTTTTTTCGGGAGAAGCCGGAAGTCCTGAAATACGATGCCTATGCTCCTTCTGAGCTTCGGCGTCATTCGATTGGATAAATTGACTAAATCGTAGCCATTGACCACGATCCTGCCCTTATCCGCTTCAAGCTCTTTTAAAATCAATTTGATGAACGTCGATTTGCCGGCACCGCTTGGTCCCACTAAAAAAACAAAGTCACCTTTGCCGATACAGACATTGACATCCTCTATACCAACATTGCCGTCATACGACTTAGTCACATCTTCGAATATAATCATATGTATTGTTCCTTGTATCAAAATCTGGCACGCTTTAATACTTCAAGCTGCCGGAAAACTACAAAATAGTGCTTGCGCCTACAAAGTATTATAATATAAAACAGCATTCGAGAGAACACTTTAATGTATTACAAATACATTACAAATAGCAGAGTGCAAAAACTCACTTCGCCCATTCCTTGAAAAGAGCGGCGGTTAAATCCTTTAAAGGCTTATCCAATGCCTTTGCCGCTAAAGGCATGTCAAAGGCGCACCGGCACAGGTACTCCGCTTTGTAAATTTCCTTGGCGGGCAGAGCGGGAAGGTAAATCAATTTGCAAAGCGATAGAAAATTCACCATTTCCCGCCTGTTCACACCGTCATTGTATCTGTTTACAACATATATCAAGGGAAGATTTTTAACCCTCAATTTGCATAAAAACTGATACCCTTCAAGCATTTTAGACGGAAGGGGATCTATTATGATCAATATTTTATCCATTTCTTTCAAAAGCGGCCAAATATACGTTTCTCCGACACCTGACAAACGACACAGTATTATATCTCCTGCAGCGTGGTTTACAAGCCGGAGCTTTTGGAAAATATCGAGAAACGGCAGACCCCCAGAAGATGCATTGGCGAGCATCCAATTTACGCCAAGATAGTCATTGCGTCTGCCCCTGATGCTTCTGTTTTCCGATGCTGCTTTGTGAAAAGAAAAGAATGTGCGTCCGGCAAAATGCTTGTCCATTCCAAGACTGTCATACAATCCCCCTTTTCCAAGCTCCAAAACAGACGGTTTTAATCCTGCATGCTCATACAGATGCCGTGCAAGGGAAGCGATAACAAAACCTGTCCCTGCACCGCTTCCCGTTCCTATGACTCCAACCCTCATCCGATCGTTTGCGGCATACAAATGAATTGACCTCCGTGTTTTAGCCGATTATACCATTTGATGGGTGTATTGTCAATATATTGATATAGTGCCCTGCAATTCCCCTCACCTGTTCAGTTCATTCAATATGCTAATCTACATATTGCACCTTCAACTGAATCTGATCCGGCAACTTTTCAAGCTCCGTTTCCGCCACCTGCAACGGATATGTCAAGGCCTGGGTTAGGGAAAGACCGGGTTGTGGATCCAGGAATTTCACAAACACTTTTAAAACGGAGCCATCGCTCTCCTGCTCCAGGGTCATCCGGTCAATCTTTATTTCATAACCGGAAGTCGGTTTTTCCCCACGTGTGGCAATCACATAAACCTTGCCGTCAACAAGGCATGAGAGCGCCCGTTCCAATTGCCTGTATTCAGGTATTATGCTGCTGGCAATCTGCTTGGGTATTTCACCCTCGCCAAGTATTTTGAAATTCACACCCTTATCACCCTTAAAGAAGCGTTGCCCGCCCCACGCAAGACCTGCGACCAGCAGCGCTATGACCAAGAGGATCAGGACATTCTTCATTTTAGGTTTAGCGAGCTTGTTTTTCAATCCGATTCCGCTCACAATAAAACTCCCCCCTCCGCAAAAATCATTACTTAACCTTATTCGGAGGGAGGACTTGTTATGCTTGTTTTTACCCATTTAGCCTAAGCCGCTTTGAGATTAAACACAATTAGTTTTACCGATCTAATATCTGAATGAGGAGTGAAGCTTCATCCATCGGTGAATATCATCATAGACCTCTTTTTTTCCAGGTTCGCTGAATAATTCGTGCCTGTTATCTTTATATATTTTTATGTTTACATCCCGCATCCCGGCATTCTGAAGAATCCGATAGACCTGATTTACCCCCTTGGTATAGTCACCCACGGGGTCCATCTCTCCGGATACTAGCAGCACGGGAAGCCTCCTTGGCAATCTCCTTGCCCATTTTCTGCGGGATACGTACTTCATAATGTCAACGAGGTCCTTTACCCCGGCTACTGTAAACATGAAATTGCATTTTGGATCCTTTCGAAACTGCTCTAAGGCCTCCCGGTTCTGCGTCATCCAGCAAAGCCTGTCCCCTTCATCCTTGTACTTCTTCGTGTAATTGCCGAAAGCCAGCACATACAGGAACGAACTGCGATAGCGTTCGCCCTTCACAACGGATATCGCCCTTATAAGGGGCCGTGTCAGTGTCGTCATAAGGGTGTTCCCGCTGGTCCCCATAAGAATGACGCCTGAAAGGCCCTCTCCGTAGCAGGAGATATATGCGCGCGCCAATAAAGATCCCATGCTGTGGCCCATCAGAAAGCAAGGTATTTCCGGATAATCCTCTACCATTTTATTTGTAAGCAGCCGCATATCATCGACCAGATGCAGCCATCCCTTCTCTTTGCCGAAGTATCCGAAATCATCCTCGGAGGCCGCACTCTCGCCATGCCCGAGATGATCGTTTCCGCAAACGATAAACCCCAGCCTTGTAAAATGGTCTGCAAAATTTCTATAACGCCCTATGTGTTCGCTCATCCCATGGCCGATCTGCAGTATTCCGACAGGTTCGCAAGGCGGCTCGTACACTGTGTATGCTATGGTATTCATACCATTGCTGCTGCAATAGCTTCCTCTTTTAACTATCATATGTAGCTCTTCCTCCCAAAGATACACTAAACCTCCACCGTCCAGCGGAAGGCGTCCTGTTTTGTTCCAAGCTGTATCCCGGTAAGTTCATCATATAATTCCCGGGATACGGGACCGATTTTCCCTTCATTTATTACTATTTTTTTACCTTCCCAGCAGAGTTCGCCTACAGGAGATATGACTGCAGCCGTGCCTGTGGCAAACACCTCTTTTAACTTTCCCGATCTGTGTGCATCGTAAACTTCCTGTATCGTTAAACGCCTTTCCGCAACTTTCTTTCCCCATTTTTTTAACAGGGTTATTACCGAATCCCTTGTTATGCCCGGAAGTATGCTGCCCCCTAAAGGTGCTGTAATGATTTCATCGTCCATAACGAAGAAAGCATTAGAGGTGCCTATCTCTTCCACGTATTTTCTTTCCACCCCATCAAGCCATAACACCTGGGCATAGCCGTGGTTTTGTGCCTTTTCCTGCGATTTAAGGCCTGAAGCATAATTTCCTCCCACTTTTGCACAGCCGGTCCCCCCATGAACAGCCCTCACGTATTCATCCTCGACATATATTTTTGTAGGGAACAAACCCTCTTTATAATAAGGGCCCACCGGTGACAATATTATTGCAAAAAGATAGTAATGTGATTCCCTCACACCTAAAAACGCCTCCGTAGCTATGATGAAGGGCCTGATATAAAGGGATGTTCCTTCCTTATCGGGTATCCAATCCTGATCCATCAGAACCAGGGCCTTTATGGCATCCGACATAAGACCCTCAGGCAGCTTAGGTATACACAGTCTTTCTGCTGTGATGTTCGCCCTTTTCTCATTCATATCCGGGCGAAACAGCAAAATTCGCCCCTCGTGTGTCTTATAGGCCTTGAGGCCTTCAAACATCTCCTGGGCGTAATGAAAAACTGCCGCGGCAGGATCTAATGAGATTGGAGCATAGGGAACGATTCTTCCCCGATGCCAACCTTTGCCGATAGAATAATCCATAAGGAACATATGATCCGTAAATACTGTGCCAAACTCCAAATCGTCAAGATCGGGTTTGGCCTTGGGGCTGTCGGTCCTTTTCACTGTGAATTCATACTTCATTTGCTCACCTTCAATCTCATTTATTTTTTAAACCGCACCGGTCTTTTACTCCCTGCGGCCGTTTCAATACTTATGGGACTTAATCAGTCCGGTTTTAACATCCCAAAGATCCAAAGACAGGTCCACATAATATTTATGAGGATTTTCAAACCTCAAAATTTCATCCCAAAGAGTATCGATTTGCGACAGGCAATACGCCCTTATCTCCTCAAGAGGGGGAGATTTATAGACCAGCTTTCCTTTATCGAAAATCCTCTTTCTCAGATTCTTTGCCGTGAAGTTGCGAAGGGTTTTTCGTTTCCATATAAATTGCGGATCGAAAATTTCATAATCCCCGTCTTCGGGAATCACTTCCCCATCAAGCGTTATTACATCCGCAATGGCCTTTTTTGTAGCGTTGTCGTATAGCCGGTAAAGGGTCTTGAATCCCGGTGTAGTGATCTTTTCGATATTATCGCTGATTTTAATTTTCGGAACGATCTTTCCATCCTTCTCAATTGCAACCATTTTATAGACTCCGCCAAACACCGGTTCGGATCTCGCAGTTATCAGCCTTTCTCCCACGCCAAACGAGTTTATGCTCGCCCCCTGCCTTATTACATCGCGGATCAGGTGTTCATCGAAGGAATTAGATACCACTATATCGCAACCCGAAAGACCGGCCTCATCCATCATCCTCCTTGCCCTTTTGGAAAGATAGGTAATGTCCCCGCTGTCTATGCGGATCCCCATCTTTTTTGGCTTTATTTCCTTGAAAACCTTTATCGCATTGGGTACACCTGATTTAAGCGTGTTGTAGGTATCCACCAGTAAAATGCAATTGTCGGGATACAGCCTAGCATATGCCTTAAAAGCATCATATTCGCTTTCAAACATCTGCACCCAGCTATGGGCCATGGTGCCCATTG
>CAZHBR010000048.1:7081-9968 GCA_964530755.1 uncultured Oscillospiraceae bacterium
CCCTTCCGGCTATGACGCATGACGTACCGGTGCAGCCGGCGATATAGGCCGCTCTGGCCCCATATACGGCGCTTGAGGATCCGTGTGCCCTTCTTGTCCCAAATTCCATGATCCCCCGCCCCTCGGCCGCCCTGACTATGCGATTTGCCTTTGTGGCTATCAGGCTTTGATAGTTCATAACTAAAAGAAGTATTGTTTCAATAAATTGCGCCTGAATGACAGGACCTTTGACCGTAATCAGCGGTTCTCCGGGAAATACAGGTGTCCCCTCGGGAACGGCAAAGACATCGCATTGAAATTCGAAATTACTTAGATAATCTAAAAATCCATCGCTGAATATCCCTTTATCCTTCAGATATTCTATATCGGCTCTTTCAAAGCGCAAAGATTGAAGGCATTGAATCAGCTGTTCCAGTCCGGCCGTGATTGCAAAGCCCCCCCCATCGGGAATCTTGCGAAAAAACATATCGAAATATGCGATCTGATTTTTAAGTCCTTTTTCGTAATAGCCATTGGCCATGGTCAATTCATAAAAATCTGTAAGCATGGTCATGTTTATTTGTTTTATCATGACTTATCCTTTCTGTAACCGCTAGCTTATATTGTAGCCCGATTTTAAGCCCACGTCAATTTTGCAATGCAATTATAATAAGGCCCCTCATCGGCCGATTAAAACCCTTTTTATAGCCTCACCGGTGTAAGAGCCCGGGGTTTTTACAAGTTCCTCCGGAGTACAGCATGCGATGACATAACCTCCCCGTTCTCCGCCCTCCGGTCCAAGATCAATGATTGTATCCGCAATTTTAATTACGTCCAGATTGTGCTCAATTACCACAACTGTATTTCCCGTATCCACCAAACGGGTCAGAACCTTGATGAGCTTGTCAACATCGTCAAAGTGCAGACCGGTTGTGGGCTCGTCCAGGATATAAAGGGTCTTGCCCGTGCTTCGCTTAGACAGCTCCGTAGCAAGCTTCACTCTTTGAGCCTCGCCCCCCGAAAGCTGGGTTGACGGCTGTCCCAGCCTAATATAGCCCAGGCCGACCTCATAAAGTGTTTCAAGCTGCTTCATTATGGAGGGCATGTTTTTGAAAAAATTCATCGCCTCGGATACGTTCATATTCAGTACATCGTAAATGCTTTTACCTCGATATTTCACCTCCAGGGTCTCTTTGTTGTATCTTTTTCCTTTGCATACCTCGCAGGGGACATAAACATCCGGAAGGAAATGCATTCCAATCCTTATGATCCCGTCCCCGGAGCAGGCCTCACATCTGCCTCCTCTCACATTGAAACTGAACCTGCCTTTGTTGTAACCTCTCATTTTCGATTCAGGCAGCCTGGAAAACAGCTCCCGTATAGGTGTAAATACCCCCGTATAGGTAGCTGGATTTGACCTGGGGGTTCTGCCTATCGGCGACTGATCTATGTTGACAACCTTATCCAAATGCTCTAAACCCAGAATATCCTCGTGCGCGCCGGCCCTATCCTTAGCCCTGTTAATGCATGCCGCAGCGGCCTTATGAAGAGTCCCGTTTACAAGCGTGCTCTTCCCGGATCCTGAAACACCCGTAACGCATATGAGCTTACCAAGCGGAAATTCGACATTTATATGTTTAAGATTGTTTTCCGAGGCACCCATAACCCACAGCGATTTTCCGCTGCCTTGTCTCCTTTTATCGGGAACAGGTATATATTTCTCGCCCCTGAGGTAATTTCCGGTTAAAGACTTTTTGTTTGATTTTATCTCTTCTATCGTGCCCTCCGCAACCACCTCTCCTCCGTGAACGCCGGCTCCCGGACCCATATCTATGATGTGATCCGCCGCATACATAGTCTCTTCATCGTGTTCAACAATGATCAAGGTGTTACCCAGATCCGTCAGATTTCGTAGCGAAGATAGCAGCCTGGCATTGTCTTTTTGATGAAGTCCTATGCTGGGCTCATCCAAAATATAGAGCACTCCGACAAGGCCGGAACCGATCTGCGTTGCAAGGCGTATTCTTTGAGATTCCCCCCCTGACAGGGTAGCCGCAGATCTTGAAAGAGTCAGATAATCCAAACCCACATCCGCCAAAAATTCCAATCTTGCCCTGATCTCCTTTAAAACCTGTTTTGCAATAAGGCTGTCCTTCTGTGACAGCTTGAAGTCTTTATCGATACAGTTCAAAGCCTCCCTCACAGATAGGTCTGAAAATTCCGCGATGTTTTTACCCTCAACTGCAACTGCAAGCACCTCGGGCCTCAACCTCTTCCCCTTGCAGGCCTCGCAGGCTGTTATGCTCATATATTGCTGCATTTTATCTTTTATATATTCTGAATTCGTTTCCTTGTATCTTCGTTCCAGATTGTTGATCACTCCCTCAAATGGATGATTTCGATAGGATCTGGAATTATTGCTGCGACTTTTGTAATAGTATTCAAGCTTCCTGTTCCCCGTCCCGTAAAGAAGCTCTTTTTTGAATCCGGCAGGCAATTCTTCGTATGGAGCATCGATATCTATGCCGTGATCCTTTGCAAGAGCGTCTATCATCTGACGATAGAATCCTGATATTTCCATCGATGCAAAGACGTTGGCGAGCGCCCCTTTAGGAATGGACAGATCGCTTTGGGTGATGATCTTATCGGGATCTATCTGCGAAATAAAACCGAGCCCGTTGCATACTGTGCAGGCGCCGAAAGGACTGTTAAAAGAAAACATACGGGGCGTAAGCTCCTCTATTCCGAATCCATGTTCGGGGCAGGCCATTTTGGTATTGAATATCAAGGGGGCCTCCTCTTTATCTTTTAATACTGAAACAAGGCCATCCCCGTGGGTTATGCATAGCTCCACCGCCTCGGCCAGCCTGCTTCTAAGGGCCTTGTCCGCGATGTCCTGGTAGTCGAT
>CAZHBR010000049.1:0-9765 GCA_964530755.1 uncultured Oscillospiraceae bacterium
CTGTCGTTTCTAAGTTGTCTTCTTTCGTTCTTTTTTCTATCCCTGCATTCCTTACATCTTTTTGGTTCGTTATCAAATCCTTTTTCCTTGTAGAATTCTTGTTCTCCTACGGTAAACACGAATTCTGACCCACAGTCTTGACATACGAGTGTTCTGTCTTCCATTGATTTTCTTTCCTCCGAAATATTATTTCAATATTTAAAATAAGGTAATGGGGGCGATTCCAAAAAGATGGTCGGGCCATTGGATATTTTAAATATCGATATAATTATACCCCAGGAACAGGACTATGTCTATAAAATATTGCGAAAAGTCTTAACTTTAATAAAAACGTTCCTTCGGGATATGGTTGTAAGATATTCAAAAAATGATATAATAAGTGCATTGAATGAATGGGCACTAGGTGTATTTAGGTGATCGCAAAAGTCTTATCGGCAATGTTGCGTAACCTTGCAATCCTTTGAAAATGCTGTGGAGGTGCAAAAGATGAAGAATTTTCTTCTAAACTGGAATTACAAAAAGCAGATCGTAGCTGAAATTATGGCATATGGCTGTCTTGCAATGATAGGGAATGCCTGGCTGGGTAAAAAGGATGCTGAATGCGAGAAGGTATTGTCACCCGTTAAGATGGTTGAACAGATGCCAAAAAAACAAAAATGCTTTAATGCGTTACTTCTATCCTGTTTTGTAACAGATGTAGCCGCCAGTGTATTTCTACTGAAATATTTGCAAAGCAAATTGAAATAGATTGGACCGGATGGGAGATTATTTTGTTAGGTTATATTGTACCGGATAGGCCGGAACTGAAAGTGAAGGAGTTTGAGCTCTATTTCGGTTATTATTGCGGCATATGCAAATCGATTGAAAACCGCTATGGACAGATTCAGAGGATGACACTAAATTACGATGCGGTTTTTTTGGCTCTTATTATAGGAAATTTAAACTCCGAGGAAGCGGCCTACAGGATGGCGCGTTGTCCGGTACACCCTTTTAAGAAGAGATTGGTCGTATATAAAGATGCTGGTATCGATTACGCTGCCGATATCATGCTCATGCTGGCGTATTATAAATTTTTAGATGATATCAGGGACGAGGGAAAGCCGAGTGCAAAAGCCGGGGCATTTTTCCTAAGAAAAAGCTATAAAAAACTGATGAAGGCTCATAAAGAAAAATGTACGGTTGCAGAAATAAACTTGGAGAAGCTTTATCGGTTGGAAAGGCGTAAATGTACTTCTTTGGATCGCGTTGCCGAACCTTTTGCCAAGCTGATGGAGGAAATATTTGTTCCAAAGGAAATTGAATCGGCGGAAAAAATTTTTTTGCTTCGCCGCATCGGTTACCACATAGGGAAATGGATATACCTGATTGACGCTTTTGATGATCTGGAGGGCAATCTCATAAACGGGGCATATAATCCTTTAGTGTATCAATTCGGTTACGATCCGGGAAAAGACTCCCCTTACGATTTCAGAAACAGGATAAAAAAACCGGTCGAATATAATTTAATGTTCTACTTGTCAGAGTTGGCCAAGGCCTGGGAACAGCTTGGGCAAGAAAAAAACCGAGGCATTATCGATAATATTATATATTTCGGCCTGCTTAAGAAAACAGAGGAAATTTTATTGAAAGGTAAGACGGATAATGCAAAACCCGTATGAAGTATTAGGGATTAAAGAAGGGGCCGGCCCTGAGGAAATCAAGGCGGCCTATCGTGAACAGGTTAAAAAATATCACCCCGATTTGCACCAGGATAATCCTCTTTATGAATTGGCCGAGGAAAAGTTACGGGAAATTAATGAGGCTTATGAATATCTGTTGAGAAACGGTAGTTATGAAGGTCAAAAGTCGGCATTTAAAGAGGATACCGGTGAATCGGAGGAATTTATTGAGGTCAGAAGGTACATAGATCGGGGAAATCTTGGGGCCGCTGAAGCCATATTGAATCGCAGCAGGGCCCGCGGTGCGGAATGGCATTTTCTTTATGGCATGTTATCACTTAAAAAGGGATGGTACAATGAAGCCATCAACAGCGTACAGACTGCAGTCAGCATGGATCCCGCAAACTTTGAGTATCGGACTGCTATGAATAACCTGATGCAGGCCTCAAGGGGATATCGAACAGATGCATACAGCAGGGGATACAGCGGCGGGAACGATGAACTGTGCAGGATGCTTCAGTGTTATTGCTGTGCAGATCTGCTTTGTGACTGCATATAAAAGCGGGGGTTTAAGATTGTCCGAAGGTAAAAAGATCGGAGTAAACAGCATTATATATGGCGGCATTTTTCTTGCACTAACCGAAATAGTCCTGTTTTTGGCAGGGGTAATACCGGGTGCAGAGCTTACTTTTTATGCTTTTTCCACGTTGTTTATCATGATAATGGTTGAGGAAACCTCGCTAAAAAACGGCTGGATTCTCTTTATTGCATCTTGTATTTTGGCCTTGTTGCTTTTGCCAAACAAGTTTGTCGTCTTACCTTACGGAGGATTCTTCGGTCTTTATGGGACGGTGAAATATCATATCGAGACCATAAGAAAAAGGTTTTTAGAATACACTCTTAAGATTGTGTTTGTGTGCATAGCGCTATTGCTCAGCCTGTATTTTTTTAATGAAATATTGTTTGACGTTTCGATTGTACAAGAATATCCTTTGTTGCTGTTGTTAACAGCCCTATTGATGATATTCCTGCTATATGATCGATTGTTGACACTTCTGCTTAATTATTATCGAAAACGCTTTTCCGGATTTTTGAAAATCGGATAAACATATTCCCCTATGTCATAAAGCCTCTACTTGTCTCATAGAAATAAAGGAGGCGGAAAGAACAGGGGGAATACAATTGAAAAGCAGATATGCGCCAAGAAGGCAAAGTTTCGTCAAGATTTTTACCGTATTCATTTTAGTGATAATTTTAGCTATGGGTGCAGGATATGTAGCTGCAAAGCATGTTATTATGCCCTATCTTTTTGAGGGTAAAGACTTTGATGAGGACACCCCTTTGAACGTACCCGACCCTGCCATTGTATCGGGAGAACAGGATACAGTTTTGGAGGACCTTTCCGACAGCGAAGCTGTGCCAAAGCAGGTAAACGAAGGCGACCCCGTCATTTTATACGGAATTCAATATGGCAGTTTCAACGAAAAGAAAAGGGCTGAAAGCGCTTTGGGAGAACTCGATTCCAATAAAGTAGAGGCATGTATTATGACCAAAAATGGGTCATACAAGGTGATTAGCTCACCGTACATTGACGAGCAAAAGGCAAGAAAGGCTTTGACAGAGATGAAGGAAATTGTCGGCGAGGATATTTTTTTAGTACCTATGGAGGTTTGTATCAAATGATTTCTTTATCAGCGCGAATGAGACCTGAGCATTTGGATGATTTTATTGGACAAGATCATTTTATGCACAAGGGTTCTTTGCTCTATAATGCTATAAAAAAGCGGAGTTTCGGCTCCAGCATTTTCTTTGGACCCTCGGGGACCGGGAAAACCACGCTGGCAAGGCTGATAGCCCGGGAAATGGATGCAGACTATTATGAAATTAACGCAACTGTTGTCGGCATAAAGGAATTAAAAGAAATTCTTGAAAAGGCTGAACTCAAGTATTTCGGCCTGCAGAAGCAAAAAACTTATTTGTACGTAGATGAATTTCATCGCTGGAACAAACTTCAGCAGGACAGCCTGCTTAAAGCTTTAGAAGAGGGAGTGTTGCATTTTATTGGGAGCACTACTGAAAACCCCTACTATGCGGTAAATAATGCGATACTCAGTCGGGTTCGCTCGATCTATGAATTTAAGAGATTGAACAGGGACGATCTTTGTCTCATTTTGAAGAAGGCATTAACGGATAAAGAAAAGGGATTAGGGAAAAGAAAAATCGCCATTGAAGAGGATGCGCTGGCAGCTTTGGCGGATTTTTCCCACGGCGATGCAAGAGTGGCGCTGGATACCCTGGAATTTATTGCAGATAATATAAGTGAAGGAGATCCTATAAGTCTGTCTTTGGTCGGGGAGGCTATGCAAAGGAAGATAGCCTTCTACGATAAAAAAGAGGATAAGTACAATCTGCTTTCCGCAATGCAAAAATCCATCAGGGGCAGTGACCCTGATGCGGCAATACATTATCTTGCACGCTTAATCGATGGAGGTGCAGATGTTCAAATGATCGGAAGAAGATTGTTGGTTATCGCCTCTGAGGATATCGGGATGGCATATCCTCAGGCCGTATCGATCGTATATTCTTGCGTTCAGGCCTCCAAGATGACAGGATTGCCCGAGGGCAGAATACCGCTTGCCCAAGCAGTAATTCTGCTGGCCTCCAGCCCTAAATCCAATTCTTCTCTTAAAGCAATAGAGAAGGCCATGGAGGATTTGAGGAAAAAGGATATAGACGACGTGCCCTTTCATCTTAGAAATGACTATTCTGCTAAAGGAGAATATAAATACCCCCACGCATACGGCGGCTATGTCAGGCAGCAGTATTTGCCGGACAGGCTGTATCGTGAAGGAACACGATATTATGAACCTACTGAAAACGGTAAAGAATCAGTTTTCAAGAATTTTTTAAGCGGGCTGAAAAGGAGAACAGATGGCTGATATTACATTGGCAGAGCATGCAGGTTTTTGTTTCGGAGTCAAGGAGGCTCTGAGTAAGGCCGAAGAAACCATAAAAGAATATGAGGGCAGAAATGTAAAATTATATTCACATGGACCTCTCATTCATAACAAGGCCGTGACCGGAGAATTGGAAAAAAAGGGCCTCATAATAATAAATGATCTCTCACAGGTTCAAAAAGGTTCCGTTATTATAATACGCTCCCATGGCGAGGCCGAGGCGTTTTATAGGGAGGCGGAATCCAAGGAATTGATGATAGTTGATACCACATGCCCTTTTGTTTCGAGAATACACGAAATAGTAAAAGAGGCTGCAGGCGAGGGTCGAAACATCGTTGTGGTCGGGGATGCCAACCATCCTGAAGTGAAAGGGATTAAGGGTTGGGCAGGCGGGGAATGTCGGGTGATAGGCAGCATCGATGAGGCAAAAAAAGTTTCTTTTGATAGAATAACCCTCGTCGCACAGACGACTATCGACGGACAATTGTGGAACAGTGTTGAATCCTGGCTTAAAAAAAACAAGGAGGATGTGACAGTCATTAATACCATATGCAATGCAACCGCTGAGCGTCAAAGGAGCTGCGAAAAGCTTGCACAGGAATCGGATCTCATGGTGGTTATAGGCGATAAGGACAGTGCAAACACCAAAAAACTGTATGAAATAGCGAAAAATAATTGTGCAAATGTTTTATTTATTGAGAAAGCTGAAGAAATATCATTGAAACAAATCGAATTATGCGATAGAATAGGAATTGCGGCAGGAGCATCGGCTCCCGAACGCATTATTAAGGAGGTTATTGCTGCTATGAGTGAATTGATCACTGGGAATGAGGAAATGCAAGAAACAGAAGCACAGGAAACACACATGACTGATTCTCCCGCGAAGGAATCAGAAACACAAGAAGAATTACAGGAAGAGCCTGTAATGGAGAAAGCACAGGAAGAACCAAAGGAAGAAGCTGTGGGATCGGAGGCACAGGAGACCCCGGAGGAAGAAGCTGTGGCATCAGAAACACAGGAAGAACCAAAGGAAGAAGCTGTGGCAGCGGAGGAAGCACAAGAACCGGAACCCATTGCGGAAGCGGCATCCGGCGAAGAAAAAAATCTGATGCATGATTTTATGGATCAGATCGATAAATCGCTTAAATTGCCAAACCGCGGAGAGATTGTAGACGGAGAGATTGTGCAGGTTACAGACAAAGAGATTGTTGTCAATCTCGGCTACAAGAAGGATGGCATTCTTCCAAGAGAAGAACTGACCCTGGAAGGGGAACAGGAATTGACAGAGCTCTTTAAGGAGGGCGACACGATTCAGGCCAAGGTCATAAAGACCGATGACGGAGATGGAAACATACTGCTTTCAAAAAAAAGGTTGGAGGTCAATGGTCACTGGGATGAAATCAGCGAAGCCCTTGATAATAAAACTGTTGTGAATGCGAAAGTGATCAAGGAAGTTAAAGGCGGCGTCATTGCTCTTTATAAGGAAGTATCAGGATTCATTCCTATGTCCCAATTGTCTGATCGTTATGTCGAAAAAGCCGATGAATTTATAGGCAGAATCCTTCCCGTAAAAGTCAGCCGCGTAGATCAAAGAAGAAACAAGGCTGTGTTTTCACACAAGGCTTATCTGGCCGAGGAAAAGCAGAAAAAAATCCAGGAGATATGGGAATCGTTAAAAGTAGGGGATAATGTCGAAGGTACGGTCATGCGATTTACCGATTACGGAGCCTTTGTGGACATCGGTGGATTGGATGGTCTTCTTCATATTTCCGAAATTTCCTGGGGCAAGTTGAGGCATCCTCAGGAAGCGCTGGATATCGGTGAAATAATCACAGTTAAGATTCTTTCTATGAACAGCGAAAAAGGTAAAATTTCATTAGGACTAAAACAGAATCAGCCTGAGCCTTGGTCCATAATCGATGAAAAATACGCAGAAGGCCAGGTTGTAGAAGGCAAGGTTGTTCAAATAAAGGAATATGGAGCATTTGTCGAACTTATGCCGGGCCTGGATGGACTCGTTCATATTTCCGAAATCGCTCACAAGAGGGTCGGAAATATTGCAGATGAACTATCGACGGGACAGATAGTAAAGACCAAAATTCTTGAAATCGATAAGGATAGAAGGCGCATAAGCCTTTCTATAAAAGCGACCATCGATCCTTTTATCTACGAGGAAAAAGAGGAGGAATCCTTTTCGGATAATATTGAAATTGAAGAGACGATAAAAACCGAAGAAGAGATTTCCGCTGCAAATCCCGATTCTGCGCAATCGGAGGAATCCTCAAAGGATGTTTCAAAAGAATCCGGGGATGATGAAACCGGCGTGGAAGAACAACCGGAAATATAAAAGGATACGGTTAAACCCGAATTCAATCAGTCGGTCAACGGGCTGTGTCGCCTGGATATTTATCCGGGCAACAGCCCTTTCTGTTTTTTTTAGTTATGGTTGTACAAGGATCAATTGAGATGAGTAACATCATATTAATAGGTATGCCGGGATGCGGCAAAAGCACGGTCGGCGTCATTCTGGCCAAGGCAGTGGGAAAATCCTTTATAGACCTGGATTTGCTTATACAGGAAAGAGAAGGGGATCTTTTACAAAATCTCATAGATAAAAAGGGCATGAAGGAATTTCTTGGGATGGAGGAAAGGGCGATCAGGTCATTTGTCGGACAAAATTTCGTAGTTGCCACAGGGGGAAGTGCGGTGTACAGTGAGAAAGGGATGTCGCACCTTGCGGAAAACGGCATTGTTTTATATCTGGCTCTGCCTTTTAAAATTATAGAGGAACGCCTGCATAATATGCATACAAGGGGAATAGCTATGGGACCCGGGATGACATTGAAGAATTTATATGAAAAAAGAATTCCCCTTTATGAACGATATGCCGATATTATAATAAATGCCGAGAACCTCGAGGTTGAGGAAACGGTTGAAAGCATTATAAAGACGCTTGGGCTATCAGTTCTTCCGCGTTTTTCCTGGTAACCTCCGTAATTTTTTTGCCGCCAAGTAAACGGGCTATTTCATTAATTTTTTGTTCCCTGTCAAGTGGGAAAACCTCTGTGAGCGTACGGGTTTTATCGCTTTTCTTTTCAATCAGAAAATGATGATCGGAATGGGCCGCGATCTGCGGTAAATGTGTAACGCATATAATCTGGTGCTTTTCCGATATATCTTTTAGCTTCTGGCCAACAATGCTGGCTGTAATGCCGCTGATACCGCTATCTATTTCATCAAACACCATCGTAGGTATGTTGTCAAAGGCTCCTATTATCTGTTTGAATGCCAGCATTATCCTGGAAATCTCTCCGCCTGAGGCAATCTTAGCAAGCGGTTTAGGCGATTCCCCTTTATTGGTGACCATAAGGAATTCAACCTGATCTATACCTAGCTCACTGAAGCAGGGCTGTCCATCCTTGTGAAGAGCTGAAAAACGTATGAACAGCGCAGCATTTTGAAAGTTCAGATCCTTCAATTCTTTATTTATGCATTTCTCCATCTTTTGCGCGGCTTTTTTGCGTACAGTTGAAAGTCTGACGGAGGCTTCACCGAGTCTGTCGTTTAGGGATAAAAGCCGGTTGGACAATTCGCTTTCAAGCTGATCAATATTTTCTGCTTCGTTCAGTTTTTCGTACAGCTCATCCTTGTATTGCAAGGCCTTCTCGATGGTTCCGCCGTATTTTCTTTTCATCCGATCTAAAACATCTTTTCTGTCTCCTATTTCGTTTAGCAGACCCGGTGAGAAGGTAATGGATTCCCTTGCCCTTCTGATTTTAGGTTTAAGATCATCAAGAAGATAATAGCAATTGGTTAATTCATCAAACAGGTTTTTTATTTTTCCCGAAAAGGACTGTATTTCCTTCATGGATTGCAAGGCCTTTCCAAGATTATCTTCGCAGGAAAAATTTTGTTCATACAGGCAGGAATATGTATGCGCAAGCCGATCAACAATTGTCTCACTGTTTTGAAGAAAAAGAAATTGTTTTGCTATTTCTTCGTCTTCCCCGGGTAAAGGGTTGATTTTTTCTATTTCTTCAAGCTCGTAACGCATAAAATCCATTTTGCGCTCTCTGTCTTCCCGTCCTTTTAGCAGCTTGTTCAGTCTTTTTTTGGTTTCGGAATAATCGGCAAAAAGTTCCTTTACTATTTTTCGTGCAGGCTCGCTTGCCGCTTTATCGTATTCGTCAATCAGATTTAAGTGGCTATCGGGGTTTAACAGCGATTGATGGTCATATTGGCCGTGAATATCTGCAATTTTTTTGCACAGTTTATTCAAAAATGATACTGTTACCGGGGTTCCGTTTATGCGGCAGGTGCTGCGCCCCTCGGAATAGATTTCCCTGCTGATTTGTATTATGTGATCTGTTTCCAGGCCGTTATTCTTCATCATTTCAAAAATGTCTGGATCGTCTGTTTTAACGGTAAGCTCAATCCTGGCCTTATCTTTGCCGCTTTGTACATAGCTGCTGTCGGCCCTGCTGCCTAAGGCCAGGCTCACAGCCTCGATAATGATGGATTTACCCGCGCCGGTTTCCCCTGTAAAAACGTGCAGACCTTCGTGTAAATCGATATCGATTTTATCTATAATCGCAAAATTTCGTATGGAAAGATGACTTATCATAATGTACCTCAGATTGCATTACCGGATCATTTCGTTAAACTGATTAAGAAGGGTGGGAACATTTGCTGGATCATTGATCACCAGCATTATGGTGTTGTCACCAGCAATTGATCCTACCACATTTGGAAAGTTCATGTTGTCGATGGCTTCTCCCGCCGCCTGGGCACATCCCGATAAGGTCTTAACGACGATAAGGTTTCCGGATGATCCTACACTGGTGATAGTTTCTTTGAATATATTTATGAAACGCTCTGATACCGGTTGGTCAGGGCTTGATCCCACAGTGTATTTATAGCGGCCGTTGGATGAAAGGGTTTTTATAAGGTGTAAATCCTTGATATCTCTGGATATGGTAGCCTGGGTAACTTTATAACCGTTCTTTTTGAGCAATTCAACAAGTTTATCCTGGGTCTCTATTTCGTAAGTGCTGATAAGATCCAAAATTTTATTCTGTCGTGAATATCTCATAATATCCTTGTATGATGTTTATAGAAACAAAACACCATAGCTTCCTTTCTTTTTAATA
>CAZHBR010000050.1:0-6305 GCA_964530755.1 uncultured Oscillospiraceae bacterium
AGTATCAAATCCGTCACCGCTTATGATAGGCAGGGTTACCCCCTTATCTCTGAACTGCTTTACAACGACGCCCGCGTCATCGGGAACACCTGATATGAACAGGATTTCTGATCCGCCTTTATCCGCCAGAAAACGATCTATCTGCGCAGAAAAATCGGGATCCTTGTGCATGTAGTTATCCGTGAGAACAATCTCTCCTCCCAAAGCGGTATACCTTTCCTGGAAAAAGTGGGCTAAGGCCTTTGTGAATTCCATTGATTGGTCTATCAACAGATAGCATTTTTCAAGACCCAGATCATTGTAGGCGTATTCTGCACAGGCATAGGCCTGCACATTATCGCCAAACGGTGCAAGGAAGGCGAAATCCCCAACCTGATCAGGAATAGACGGCAAAGTCGCCCCCGAGGTTATGAAGGGAATACCCTTACTCTGGCAGATATTACCTGCAGCAAGCGCATAGTTGGAATCCGACAGACCCGCTACAACTATACAATTATTAACATCGATCATCTTCTTTGCATTGTTGGCAACGGTAGTTTGCTCGGTTTTCCCATCTAACGAAACTACCTTTATCAACTTTCCGTTGATGCCTCCAGCCTCATTGATTTCATTCGCAGCTAGCTTGAAACCGTTCAAGGAAGGCTGATCCAGGGAGGCTTGGCCTCCAGTAAGGTTGTACAGTGCTCCGATATTTATAGTGTCATCATCTGTTGCCGCCTCCTGTTCGCCGTTGCCTCCGCAACCGGAAAAAGAGATTACCATAATCAGAGCCAACAAGACTATAAAGGATTTCCTAAATCGTTTCATTTTCTTTTTTCTCCTCTCATTGATTTATTTCCACTCCCAAGCAATTTTGAGATAAATGGACCGGTATAAATGAGAACACGAACAGCATTTCTTATATAGTTCATCAATATTACTACTAATGAAATATATTCGTCCTTGCGAAAAATGCTTGTATACGTCTTTAGCGAAAACAGGCTTTCGGTTATTATCTCATTATAACCCATAATACCCTGTCTTCGGAAAATAATTATCGCTATGAGCAAAGCGGCTAATATTAAGTTTGATGCCCCATAGAGTTCAGGCAGCTTTATTGAAAACACGACCACCCCGGTTTCAAGCGGAGCAAGAAGCTCCGGAATAAACGTCATCAATAAAGATCCGACCACAGCGCCGCTTATGGAAAACATTCCGCCTATGATGGATGTTTCAACGATCTTGAAGCTGGTATCGATGTAAAAAAATTTCCCGGATATGACGCTTATCATATGTCCCCAAAGTCCTCCGGCAACCCCCGCCATAAAGGCGCTTATGCAAAACGCCGATATTTTCTTAATCGCTAAATTTATTCCAAGGGCCTGGGCTGCTACGTAATCATCCCGCATCGCGGTGAGTCCCCTTCCGTATGCGCTGTTAATGAGGCGGTGAAGCACAAAAAGGGACAAAAATGCCGAAGCGAAAATTATCCATGTAGATGAATAAGCGGGCAATCCCGTTATTCCCCTTGCACCGTTAGTAATTTGATCTTCATTGTCCAATACGGCCCTCACTATCACTATCAGCCCTATTGTGGCCACAGAAAGATAATGTCCTTTAAATCTCAGCACGGGAAACCCTATAACCAAAGCGGCAGCCGATGCAAGCAGCCCGGCAATTATCAGAGCAAATGGAAAAGGCAGGGTCACGTTCATAAGCAGATCCGGCAAAGCCGGCATGTTTACCGCTTTTTGCGCAGGAGTAAGTGTAAACAGGGCGGAAGCATAGGCCCCTATAGCCATAAATGCGGCATGCCCCATAGAAAACATGCCTGAAAATCCATTTACGAGATTGAGGCTTGCAACTAAAATGATATTGATGCCGAAAAGGTTGACTAATCCGGTATAATAACCGTAGCTGTCCATGCCGCTTCTTATAAGCACCAGCAAGGGGATGAGAATAAAAAGGATGAACCTAAACAAATTGTTTTCGCTCAATTTCATCAGCTTCTCCCCCCTTCCCTCGTGCCAAGTATTCCGTTAGGACGGACAAGCAGCACCCCTATAAGCACGGTAAAGACAAAGGCATCCCTGTAAGGAGTTATCCCTGTAGGCATAAGGCCGGCGAAGAGCATCTCCGCTATTCCAAGCACAAAGCCGCCGAGCACTGCACCCCCTAAATTTCCGATACCGCCAAGCACCGCGGCACAAAAAGCCTTAAGTCCGGGGACGAATCCCATCAAAGGATCTATCGTTTTATATTCGCCAGCCAGCATCAGACCGGAAAGAGCTGCAAGGCTTGAACCGATAATAAATGCTGTAACCACAACTGTCGTGATATTTATACCCATAAGCTTTGATGCGTTCATATTATCAGAGCACGCCCTCATCGCCATGCCTATCCGGGTCTTTTTTATCACGTATGTAAGTGCCAACAATATGATAAACACTGAAATAAACGTTATTATGTTCATCGTAGAAAGCTTGACAGTGCCGACGGAATGAAGTATCGTCAACCTCCCCGGTAGATGGAAGGCTTTCCGCTGGGGGGAAAAAAGCATCATCATAAGATTTTGAATAAAGATCGAAACGGCCAACGAAGATATTAATGTTGTCTCCTCCCCCTCTGACCTCAGCGGCCGATAGGCCAACCTCTCCGCCGTTAAACCGACTGCAACGGCCATTATGATGGAAATAGCAACCGCGGCCCAAAGAGGCATGCCAAAAGCAGTGGAAAGCACTAAAATAGTATACACGCCGACGGTCATTATGTCGCCATGCGCAAAGTTAATCAGCCGCAGTATGCCGTAGACCATGGAGTATCCGATCGCTACCATGGCGTATACGCTGCCAAGCTTCAATCCGTTTACAAATTGACTCAGAAAATAGATAGCCTGTTCCACTTTATTTACGCACCTCCAAGATAAGCCTCTTTAACCGTCGGGTCCTCCGCCAGAATGCGGCTTTCGCCCTCCATGGCTATAGTCCCTGTAGCAAGTATGTATGCCCGATCCGATATTTCAAGGGCATCATAAGCGTTCTGCTCGACAAGCAGCATAGTAATTCCTTCGCGTTTCAACGTACGTAGAACGGAAAAAACCTGCTGTGTGATAAGCGGCGACAAACCCATAGAGGGTTCATCAAGAAGCAGAAGCTCAGGCTCTCCCATTAAGGCCCTACCGATTGCAAGCATCTGCTGTTCACCTCCGGATAATGTTCCGGCCGACTGGCGAAGCCTTTCTTTAAGCAGCGGAAACAGCTCAAATACCATGTCAAGATTTACCTTCATTCTTTCGTTGTTTTTTTGCAGGTATGCGCCGAGCAATAAATTTTCCTCTATCGTCATCTTGGCAAAAATCTGCCTTCCCTCGGGTACCTGGATGATACCGGCGGATACTATGCTGTGAGCAGGCTTATTGGTTATCTCCTTACCCTTAAAGCGGATATGGCCCGATTCCGCTCGCAAAAGTCCGGAAATTGTCTTTAACATAGTCGATTTACCCGCTCCGTTTGCACCGATCAAAGCGACCAGCTCCCCTTCTTCAACATTCAAGCAGACATCGTGGAGCACCTGTATGGTATCGTATTTCACACACAGATCCGTAACATCAAGCATCTCTTCCCCCGCTCCCCAAATAAGCTTCTATTACCTTGGGATCTTCCCTGACTTCTTCAGGCTCACCTTTAGCGATAATCTGCCCGGCAGCCATAACATAAATAAATTCGCAAAGTCCCATAACAACCTTCATGTCATGCTCAATCAGCAAAACCGTAAGATTAAATTTCTTTTGAATATCCTTCAGCATGAGCACCAGTTCTCTGCTTTCCCTGGGATTCATGCCCGCTGCAGGCTCATCTAAAAGAAGCAATTTAGGTGAGGCCGCCAATGTCCTTGCTATCTCCAGCTTTCTTTGGGCCCCGTAAGGCAGGGAATCAGCCCTGTCATAAGCATAGCTTTCTATGCCGAGAATCTGAAGCATTTCCATCGCCTTAACGGATAGGCCCTCTTCCTCGGCCCTGAACCTGGGCAGGCCGAATATAGCCTCTGCATTGCTGTAGGTTTTATGCATTTGAGCACCTATGATGACATTTTGCAAAGCTGTTGCTTTTTTAAACAATCTCAGATTCTGATACGTTCTGAGGATCCCCATGCGCGCAATTTTATCCGGTCTTTCTCCGGTTATATTTCTTCCGTAAAAGGAGATCGTGCCGGACGTAGGTTTAAGAACGCCTGAAAGCATATTTATTACTGTAGTTTTTCCGGCTCCGTTAGTTCCTATCAAACCGTATATTTTGTTTTCTTCAAACGCTGCAGTAAAGGATCTTACGGCCTTCAGGCCTCTGAAATGCTTATCGAGATTATGTATCTGTAAAATGGCAGACAATTCGCAACCCTCCTTTTACATTATTTAATTATAACGAGATAGCAAGACAAACACAACATAAAAGTCAATGATGATGCTTTTCCAATTTGAAGGCATTTCGATTCTCGCATAAATACTCCTGTATGTCTTGGCAGGTTTTTGATATAATCCGAATTAGTCAGGCAATTGAAACCCGGCAAAACAGCTAAAGAAGGGATAAAAATATATATATGAACAACATGTTAATGATTCTTGACGGCTTTGGAATCAGCTCATCTCGTTGCGAAAGTGCCATTTTGAAGGCAAAAACCCCTAATCTGGACAAACTGTTTTCCTCATATCCCCACACCCGCCTAAAGGCAGCAGGGCCTGCTGTCGGCCTTCCTAAGGGACAGATGGGAAACTCGGAGGTAGGTCATCTGAACATCGGGGCAGGCAGAGTGGTTTACCAGGATTTAACCCGCATAAGCAAAGAGATCGCAGAAGGTGACTTTTTTCAAAACACGCCGCTAAATGATGCGGTGGAGCATGTTCTATCAAAGAATTCATCCTTGCACCTTTTAGGATTGCTGTCTGACGGCGGTGTTCACAGCCATATAAACCATCTGTTTGCACTGCTTGATATGGCAAAAAAACATAAGCTGCAAAGCGTGCACATCCACGCGCTTTTGGACGGCAGAGACGTCCCCCCAAAAAGCGCCATAACCTATATCGGCCAATTGCAGGATTACATCGATAAAACAGGAATCGGCAGGATCAGCACCGTAGCCGGCCGATACTACGCAATGGACAGAGATAACCGCTGGGAGAGGGTCAGGATTTTTTATGAAGCTATAACTGAAGGAAAAGGTTATTTCGCTAAAACCGCAAAACAGGCCCTGGAGATGGCCTACAAGCGGGGTGAAAGCGATGAATTCGTTCTCCCTACACATGTAGGCTCTCCTGGAATAGTCAAGGATAACGATTCCATTATAATGTTCAATTTTCGGCCCGACAGGGCAAGAGAAATCACAAGATGCTTTACAGATGAAAACTTCAACGGATTTGAAAGAAGCCCAAGAAAAAAAGATCTGTTTTATGTTTGCATGACCCAGTACGATGCGGAGATGCCCAACGTATTTGTGGCCTATCCCCCACTATCTTTAAAAAACACTCTGGGAGAATACATTTCGGCTCTAGGACTTAAACAGCTGCGCATCGCCGAAACAGAAAAATACGCCCACGTCACGTTCTTTTTAAACGGTGGTATCGAAGCCCCCTGTAACGGAGAAGACAGGATACTGATTCCTTCCCCCAAGGTGGCCACCTACGACCTTAAACCTGAAATGAGCGCCTGCGAAATTACCGACAAGGTCATTACGCTGATCGAAGAAAAAACATACGATTTCATCATCCTCAATTTTGCAAACCCGGACATGGTTGGACATACAGGCATAATGGATGCCGCCGTAAAGGCTGTTGAGGCCCTGGATAACTGCATAGGCCGCATAGTAAAGGCTCTGCTTGCCAACGAAGGACAGCTTATACTCACATCGGACCACGGTAATGCCGATTGCATGCGGGATAGTGAAGGAAACCCCGTAACAGCGCACTCGCTTAACCCCGTTCCATTCCTTGTGATAGCAAAGCGTGATATATGCTTGCAGGATGGCGGCGTACTGGCCGATATAGCCCCCTCCCTGCTCCATTTGGCCTCTATAGAAAAGCCGCTGGAGATGACTGGGCACAGCCTGATAAAATACTAATTTTCGATTCCGACCCTGGCCTTTATCCCCGCATTATAATAATGCTTTATCTCCCTCATCTCCGTGACCAGATCTGCTTTATCCACAATTTCTGAAGGTGCATAACGGCCTGTCAAAACGAGCTCGGTTGATTCAGATTTCGCGTTTAATACCTGCAGAACTTCTTCTATATCAAGGAGCCTAAAATGCATGGCGGTATTTATTTCATCCATTACGAC
>CAZHBR010000050.1:6315-8678 GCA_964530755.1 uncultured Oscillospiraceae bacterium
GAAATTACGTCTCTCATTCTGAGCAGACCCTTTTTTGCATCCTCTGCATCCTTTACCGATGCCTTCCCTCTTATAAAATGAGGCTGTCCAAACTGTTCCATAGTAAGCTTGTCAAAATACAAAGCAGCCCTGAGCTCGCTGTAGCTTTGCCCCTTCATAAACTGACCGAAAAATACTTTACGTCCGGCGCATAAAGATCGTAAAGCTAAACCCAGCGCCGCCGTGGTCTTGCCTTTCCCATTTCCGGTATAGACCTGTATATAACCTTTTTCCAAGATATTTTCTTCCCTTCTAAATTTTTAACGATGCAGATATACCTGCCCTGTACCCGGAGCTCCAGGCCCACTGTAGATTGCGTCCGCCGCAGGAGCCGTCCACATCTAAAACCTCTCCAGCAAAATAAAGGCCGGGAACCAAGCGCGATTCCAAGGTGCTTCCATCCACTTCATTTGTCCTGACTCCGCCGGCTGTAACCTGAGCGTCGCTAAAGCCCTTCAGGCCCTTTACAGGCAGACAAAGGGCTTTTAATAAACCCGCAAGCAGCTTCAGATCTTCGAAGCTTAAATCACCTGCGGCAAGCGAGCCATCCACACCCCACTTCTTCATATAAAAAGTTGTAAGCCTCTCATGAACCATGCCGTTTAAAAATTCGCCTGCTTTGCGGGATCTGAGAAAATCACGCCGTCTTGCCAGCCTTTTGAGCATATCGGATTTCGTTATTCCGGGGAAAAGATCAATTCTCACATATGCCCTTTGCTCAGATCTCAAATAGCGGCTTAGTTCAAATATGCATATGCCCGACAAGCCCCCCTCCGCAAACTGTATCTCGCCCTTTTGAATATAAAGTGTCTTTTTACCCTCACAAAGGGCAACACTTCCTTTCGCCCGCACTCCCTTCAACCTTGAAAAACCTTCGCAATCTATCAGTATCTGCACAAGAGCGGGCTTTGGAGGTATGATAAAATGACCAAGCCTTTCTGCAAAGGCATAGCCGTCTCCGGAAGACCCGTATTGCCCCCCTGCCAGGCCGCCCGTTGCAATAATGACAGATCTGGCGTTGTAGATTCTTTTTTCCCCATCCTCTATCCTGAATCCGCCTGAAGTTTTTTCAAGCCCGGCCACAGTTTTTCCCAAAAGGCAATGAATCTTCATATCCTTAATCCCCGCCTCAAGTGTCATTTTAACCGTTTTGGCCTGCATCGTGGACGGATATCTTCTGCCCGCATCATCCTCCCAGACGAACAGGCCGAGTTCTTCAAAAAACGCCCGGGTTTTCTCAGGGTCCATTTCAAAGAGAATCTCTTTCGGGAAACCCCTCTCCTCTCCCCCATATTCATTAAGGGAACAATCCCTGTTTGACAAATTACATTTTCCATTGCCTGTTGCAAGTAGCTTTCTGCCAAGAAATTCATTCTTCTCAAAAATAACAATATCTTCCCCGGGGATCGCTTTACCCGCGGACAAGGCGGCCATCATTCCCGACGGCCCTCCCCCTATAATCGCCACTCTGTAATTATTCTGCTTCATACGATATCCTTTCCTTGAAAAAGGGAGTGCATAATGATACCATGTTTTGTGCGATACTTATTGCCAAAAAAATAATTGGAGCATAATATGTCCCGTATATTTAAATTTTTTCTTCGTCTTTTATTTCTTTTTTTGATTGTCGGCACATTGCTGTTGGCCTATTCAAAATACATAGAGCCCTTTCACGTCATCACAAAAAATATCACTATATCGTCACCCCATGTGGGGGAGAGAGCCGATGGTCTGAGAATCATCATTTTCGCCGACACCCACTTCGGTGATTTTTACCTGCCCAAGCATTTTGAGAAGGTGGTAGCCTCCATAAACTTGAAAAAGCCGGATCTTGTATTTTTCTTAGGAGACCTCATAGACCATTATATTGAATATAAGGGGGATCCGAAAGAAATAAGCCGGCTCCTTAACGAAATCCGTGCTCCCCAAGGCAAAGTGGCCATTTTCGGCAATCACGACTACGGAGGCGGTGCCGAAGGCGTTTACAGCAATATCATGAAAAACGGAGGCTTTCATGTCCTGGTAAATGAGGTCCTGTACCTTGCAGAAAAAGGAGTGAGAATAACAGGAATCGATGATATTGTAATTGGAAGAGGCGACCCGCAGACCGCGAAGGGTGAAGATGAGGATTTCTTTCATATAGTGCTGTCCCATGCTCCTGATTTAGCTGATGAGGTCGCGTGTTTCAGCGTTGATCTTGTTTTATCAGCCCACACCCACGGCAGGCAGATCAACCTTAAAGGCTTTGATGAGAAAATCCTGCCCGCTTACGGCACAAAATACATCAAGGGAAGCTATTCGCTTGAAAACGAAAGAACGGCTAT
>CAZHBR010000050.1:8688-9751 GCA_964530755.1 uncultured Oscillospiraceae bacterium
TATCCTTTATGTAAACGCCGGCATTGGCATGACACAGCTTCCCCTCCGGTTCCTGTCACCTCCCGAGCTAACTGTTTTTACGCTTGAAAATACTGACTGACCTTTTTTTCTTTCTTCCGAGTCCGGTGCAATCCACCTCTAACACGCTCATCAGAAACAAGAAGATAGGCACCCCTATAAGAAGACCCCATACCCCCATATAGTGTTCTGCCACAAGTAAAATAATGAATACAAAGCATATCGGCAGATCTGTTTTGTCCGACATCAGCTTCGGATTCAGCATATAAGCCTCGATTCCATGTATCGCCAGTATCATAATCAGGACCGCGATGACTTTAGAAATTCCTCCGATATTAAATGCGATGACTGATAGAGGGAATAACGATATGACTACTCCCGCAACGGGAATAAGCCCTAAGAAGAAAATCATGATGCCGAGGCCCAATACCTGAGGAAACCCTAAAACGAGCAGCATTATCATTGAAATAGAGGAATTAATCGCGGAAATTGTAACCTGCACGCGCATAACCTTACCAAACGTCACGACGAAGCTTTTGCCAAAAGACATCAGATAGGAATAAATAAAGGAGATGCGGCTTTCCGCCATCCTTTCTGCAAATCGCCTTATCTTCTTTTTCTCTAAAATGAGGAAGAAGCTCAGTATCAAGGATATGAAAAGGGATAGCCCGAATATGCTGACCCGCGTAATCACCTGGGTGAGTATGCGTCCAGCCTCAACAAGGTAGGTCCCAAAATCAAGCTCCTCGACGGCAGCATAAAATCTCTCATCCATTATCTCCCTTAGCGAGCCTATATCGAAATTTATGAGCGCATTGCCTACATCGACGATCTGCGAAACGATCTTGGGCATGAACTCGTAGCTGATAATTACTAAAAGAAAAATAAATATGACATACAGCACGGAAAGGATCAGTCCGTCGGGAATCTTAACCGGCACCACCTTTTCAAGACGCTTTTGCACGGCATCTGTCAAATGATAAAAAATAAAAGCTATGATAAAGGTCAAAAGGGCAATATCTATCATATACCATACGGTTATGAA
>CAZHBR010000051.1:0-9494 GCA_964530755.1 uncultured Oscillospiraceae bacterium
CCGGCAGGCTGCTTGCGAAAATTCTTAAATTGGCCGGCGGGAAAAAAACGGTCTTTGTCGTCAGCTTTACATTTTCAAATACAATTTTTATCGGTCTGCCTATCAATGCCATAGTCTTTGGACATGAGGGGCTCCCTTATCTTTTTACATTTTATATAGTGACTCTTGTGGGATTCTGGAGCCTTGGTGCATATGAGCTGGCCGGGGCCTCCTCCTCTCAAAGCAAAGGATTTACTGTTAAAAGAATGTTCACACCCGGCCTTGGCGGAGTAGTTATAGGCATATTGCTTGTGCAGCTGGGCTGGAAACTGCCGATGGTGATGGATAGCTCCCTTCGCTATCTGAGCAATCTCACTGTACCTCTTTCCTTGTTGGTCATAGGTGCAAACCTGGCTGTCTTTGGCAAAGGAATCGCTAAAATCCGGCTCGATGAATTGCTCATCATTTTGGGCAAGTTTGTCATCAGCCCCCTTTATTTATATTTGCTTTTGCATTTTTTTGGTGTTGCCGGCCTGCCCTTTCAGGTATTTCTTCTGACTGCATCCATGCCTTGCCATATGCAAACGTCCATTCTGGCCGAGTATTACGGGGTTGAAGGGGAATATGCATCAAGACTGGTTAGCGTAAGCACCCTTGTTTCGCTGTTTACGATACCCGTTTTTGTATCATTTCTCGTCACCGGGTAGTTTTGCCGTTCCATGAAAAGCAGAATTCTGTACCTTCTCCTTTGCTGCTGTTTACGGCGATTGCCGCGCCGTGGCGGTCGGCTATCTGCTTTGCTATTGAAAGACCAAGGCCTGAGCCTGTTTTATTTTCCTCAGATCTTTCCTTGTAGAAACGATCAAAAATATAGGGGAGATCTCTTTCAGGTATTCCTTTGCCCTGATCCCGGATGCAAACGGTTTTATCCTTTAACGAAACAAATATCTGTCCTCCCTTGGGGGTGAATTTACAGGCGTTATCCAAAATGATCAAAAACATCTGGCGAAGCCTGCCATAATCCCCTGTTATATTGCATTTTTCATAATCTGTGTCCGTTTTTATCGTAACTTGTTTGGCATTTGCGATCCCGTTGGCGCTTCTTACCGCATCGCTTACGACATCAGCCAGGCACAGTGCCTGCTGCTCTATTTGAAAATCTGTGTTTTGAAGCTTGGAAAGGTCCAAAAGATCGTTGATTAGTCTTTTTAATAATATGCTTTCGCTGCGCATCTGTTTGTAGTAGTTTTTAATTTGATCCTGATTTGATACTACTCCGTCGCAAAGGGCTTCTAAAGAGCCGAGGATTACGGTGACCGGAGTTTTAAGCTCATGGGAAATGTTGGCGATAAAACTGCTTCTTAGCGTGTCAAGCTTTTCGTTTTCTTTGTCTGCGTTATAAAGCCTGTCGCTAAGTATATCTATAGTTTTTGCCAGTTCACCTATTTCATCTTCTTGCGATATGCCTGTCCTTACGCTGTAATTTCCCCTAGAAAGCAAGGACGCGGCAGCTTTCATCTTGTTCAACGGATCAGTGAAGGTGACAGCCAGGAAGTAGGATAAAAATATTGAAAGAAATAAAGCGATCAACAGGCTGATTCCAAGGATTCGAAATCCGTTTGCAATTGTTTCCTGCATGCCCTTTACAGGCGAGTGAAGCAATAGAACTCCGATTATTTTCTGTCCTGCAGCTATCGGCACTCCCACCGTCAAGGCAGGGGCATCAAGAAGCCTGCTGAAGCTTTCGCTGAAGGTGATTTTGCCTTGGAAAGCCTCATTTATGACAGCCTCGGCATCCTCAGGCAGATCGGCATATCGGTATGCGGGCTTGCCAAAGTGTTCGATCGTAAGGAGATCCAGCTGCTCGCTTACGATCCAGGCATCGGTCATTGCAATTTCATTTAAAAGATTGAGATATGCGCCATAATGAACCCTTTGCCTTCCCATAAAATGATTTGCCCCGCTGTCTTCTGCATCTGAAAGATTGGATGCTATTGTTATAGCCTTTTTCTCCAGCTCGTTTTTATGCATATCTATTGTATGATTTCGAAACAGCATGAAGAAAACACCGCCGATTACCAAAGAAAAAAGGAGAAGAGCGGTCGAAAAATATAGAAAAAGCCTGGATGCAATTCTATTTCTGATCATTTTCTGTTTCCTCGAATTTGTACCCTACACCCCATATGGTGCTGATTGTCCAGGCAGGATGCGGAAACTCATTGAGCTTCGCTCTCAATCTTTTGATGTGGGAATCAACCGTCCTGCTGTCGCCGAAATAATCCTGGCCCCACAGGCTGTCAAGCAGATTGTCCCTTGTAAACACTTTGTTTTTATTCATCGCAAGAGTCCACAGTATTTCTATTTCCCTTTTTGTAAGGGGCAGATGATGATCGTTGACGGTAACGCAATAATTATTTAGATTAATTTTCAGGTTATCAAAAGCAAATTCTTTTTCTGACCCTTCTTCTTTGTCGATTCTACGCAGTATTGCCCGTATTCTAGCCATGACTTCTCCGGGAGAAAACGGTTTGACAATATAATCGTCGGCACCTGTATCAAGCCCCATGATCCTTTCAAAATCCTCACCCCTGGCAGTTATCATGATGATCGGTACACGAGATGTTTTTCTGATTATCCCGCAAAGCTCAAACCCGTCAATTTTCGGCATCATCACATCTAGCAGTATGATGTCGGGCTCGCGGGTTTTAAAAAGAAAAAGAGCCTCCTCTCCGTCTTTTGCCCGGATTGGAACATGTCCTTCTTTTTTGACGTATTCTTCAAGTATCGAAGTGATTTGCTTATGATCATCGGCTATTAAAATCCTGGCCATTTTTTTCTCTCCTGTAGCGATATTTACATTTTATTATATAATATTACTGAGAGGACCTCTTGTCAAAACCGTGTTTTAGGATGATTTTTCTGGTATAATCAGGCTGCGGGAGTAGGCTTATGAAAAATAAATATAAAGCGATTCTTTTTATGGCTATAGCCGGATTATGCTATGCTACCGTCGGGGCCATTATCAAGTACATAGGGGAGATACCGGTTTTTGAAAAGCTTTTCTTCAGAACAGCATTCGGATTCTTTTTTATTGCAGCTTTTGCGGTCAAGAACAAGATATCTGTTAAGGGTGTCAATCGGGTCGGACTTATAGGGAGATCGATAACAGGCTTTACCGCGGCGGCTCTTTATTATTTGGCCTTGGGCAACGTACCTTTGGCAGATGCCGTAACGCTAACGAACCTTTATCCCTTTGTGGTAATTTTGGGTTCCGCCTTATTTCTTAGGGAAAAATTGAAAAGCTTTCACGCCATAGCTTTGTCTCTTAGCATTTTAGGAGCTGTTTTGATACAGCGGCCGGGTTTTGCCGCTTTTAATCCCTTTTACCTTGTAGCCTTGTTGTCTGCTGTCTTTATGGGGATCACCTACGTTATCCTTAAGCATGTGGGAGAAACGGATTCTCCTGAGGTATTGGTTCTTTACTATTCAGGTATTTCTACTTTGGGCTGTATCCCCTTCATGCTGGCAGGACACTTTGTCATTCCAAATGCGATTCAGCTTTTAAGTCTGGTCTCTTTGGGTTTAATCGGGACCGTTTATCAATGGTTTGTATCAGCCGCATACAAATACGCTCCTGCCGGGGAGGTTTCGATTTACAGCTATTCTTCAATATTGTTTTCATCCGTCATAGGGATATCCTTTTTCTCGGAAATTCCGGGAATCGCTACCGTGGCGGGAATGCTGTCGATCGTCGGGGGGGCTTATGTCGTTTTCCGAAAGGAAAAGCTTTCAAAGCTGAAATAAATAAAAAGCTGCCACAGCAAAGACACATTCATCTGCTATCCTTAAAACGATGGGGGTGTTAAAGTTGAAAAAAATGAATGTAGCAGTTATATTTGTGATCGCAGTGTTCTTCTTTGGGGCCGCATCTGCTGCGGCTTATTCAGGTAGTGACAGTCCTGTGGCAGTGCTGTCTGATTTGACAGGCAAAAGTGCAGACAGCTTGGCTGAAAGAAAAATGAGTACAGGCAAATCCTTTGGAGAGATAGCATCAGAGGAGGGAAAGCTTATCGAGTTCAGACATGAAATGCTTAAAATGAAAAAGAATCTTGTGGTAAAGCAAGCGGAAACAGGAGCTGTCAGTGAAAAAGAAGCGTGTGATATCATAGCTAATATTAAGCGGTGTAAAGGATGCTGTGACGGAAAGGGATCATATCGGTTAAAGCGAAAATGCGGTGTCGGCTTCGGCGTGATGAAGGGCCAAAGATGCCATGGTAAGGAGGTCTGCCGGGACTAGTCATTTTCGTTTTGCGTCTTGGAGGAAATAGTGGCGTTTATGCCCATTCCCGTTCCCAGCAAACCGTAAAACATCGGCATTACCGATACAGAGCTGTCGTTTACCAGGCCCGCAACTAAAAAACCGAATATTCCAAGGAAAATGCTCGCCCCCGCATAGGAGATGAAACTTTCGTATGTCATTCGAAAATAGAGTCGGAAGCTCTGTATAAGGTATGTACCAAACAGTAGGACCAAAGCGATCAAGGAAATCATGCCGGTGCCTATAGCCATGCCCATATACATGTTATGGGGCTTATCCACGACTTTATTGATGTCCCACCCGGCACTGTATTTGCCGGCATAGTCCTTGTGGGGGAAGTAGATGCAATATGTGTCCGCCCCATGTCCTATTATCAGTGTTTCCTTGAGCATGGGAAGGGTTCTTGACCATATGTAGCCTCTGCCGGACCCGAAACCCTGATTGTCTTCCCAACCTATAGCCTCAACCTTTGACAGCTCTATCGGCTTGCCAAGCTGATTCATGTAAAGTATTCCTCTCTCTTTTATGATGAAGGCCCATTGCATTTCTACCGTATTCATTAAAACATAGTAGTTTTCATCGCCTGCGGCGTAGGAAAGGGTGACATGATCATAGAATCGATCATCATTTATGCTGTATGTGCTTTCTTCCTTTGCGGGGGTCATAGCGATGGGGCTTTTATCCCCGTCTTGCAGAGTCAGGCCCTCAACTTCGCCATTTTCATAAAACGAAATTTTTACAGTGAGCGGTTCCCCGTTTATGCTCATTGTGAAAAAGTCTTCCCCCGTTTCAATGTAATCGATGTGAGGCCTTGCCTTTTCTGTATCCGTTTTTTCTTCGCCTGATTGAACGTTTTCCTCCGTTCCGATAACCCCTTTTATGGCGTGGGACAGTTCCGGTATCCAGCGATCCATAGTCAAGGCCCCCATTAAGAGTGTAATTGCAAGAAGAATTAAAAACGGCTTCATCCATTTAAGCAATCTTTTATTGAATAAAATCAAGGCAACAGCTGCAACTGCACCCATTCCCAGAAATCCACCGCTTGACGAGGAGCCTATCAGATTGTAAATGGCAAGGGCAAACAGGGCGCCCCATATAATTTTTTTTACTATCTGTTTTTCGCGTATGAACATCAGTCCGAAAAGGGGGATAATGAGGGTGATATAAAAAGACACGTAGTTAATGTTGTATACGGTCTGATAAATTTCTTTGTTTTGAAATGTGAAATTCAGAGTATCTATGTGCTCCCAGAAGCTTGCGGGGGTAATCAGCTTTTTACCGATGGTCGTCCGAAAGAAATCATGATCAATGCCCTGTGACAGGCCAAGCAGCCCCAGGGGCACGCTTGCTGCGGCTGCAATGTAGATGATCCATTTGGCATTTCGTTCGCTTGTTATCAGATTGTAGATGAAATAGAGCATGACCATATAGGATAAAAGGACTAAAGTTCCTTCGAACCGGTCGTTATAGCCGTAGAGCGCAAAATCCTTATAATCGGAAAATATGTAGGATAAGATTACAAAGGCGGAGTAGATCGCCATAAATATGTAGGCATAGCTTTTTCTGATATGAAAGGTGGCCGTTGTTATTCTATAAAGTATCACAAGAATCGTTAAAATGGCAGCGATTATGATAGCCGTCATTTTATAGTAGCTAAAAAAATCTGAAATCTGGTTTGACCCGCCGTTCCAGTAGAATTGATTCATGGGCCGCTCGTAATCCGCCATCCTTACTATCAGGATTATGAAGGATGTGAAAAAGGCGGCTACGGCTATTTCGAAGCGGCTTCCTTTGGGAGGTTCCGCAAGAATGAGCGGGCTGCTGTAATCCTTAGCGCTATGTACCTCCTGCATTTTTTTTGCTACCCGTGATTTAATATTCTTTTTCGCCATTATTCGAAAAACCCCCATACTGCCCTTACCGTATTATTTTTATCTTATGATATCCAAAATGGTACAGCTTTTCAAGAGGAGTTATGATCAAAGAATTTCAAAAGCGCCCGCTCATAAAGAACGGGCGCGCAATATTTGACTTTTTACCTTCTTCGACAGCGATCAAATCTGGGGCTACAGCAAAAACAACTGTGGCAAAAGCGACAGTTGGTACCTATGACATAACCTATAACTAATGGTACGATGCAAGGCATAGGAACTACCTCCTTTCGCTGCTCTTTCTAGTATATGAAAGGATTCTGAATAAGTTTCCAAAAAAATACCCCGCGGCGGGGGCGTGCGCGGGTGTCTGCGATTCCAAAGCCTCTTCTTATTATTCTACGTCGACGCGAACCGAAGTCTCTTTTTTCTCCAGCTTCGGCACCGCTATGGATAGAACTCCGTCATCGAGCTTGGCTTTAACACCTTCTCCGCTTGCATCTTTCAGATAGATGCAGCGGCTCATCGAGCTGTATCTTCTTTCTTTGTGAATGTAGTTTTTCTTTTCCTCTTCAATGTCCTCTCTTCGTTCTATTGAGATTCCCAATCTGCCTTCGTTCAGGCTGACCTCTATTTCCTCTTTTTTTACGCCGGGAAGCTCCGCTTCGATGATATAATCCTTTTCGTTCTCCGAAACATCAACTTTAAATGTATCTGCAGCGAGCGTTCTTCTTGGATGGCTGAAGAAGTCATCAAGCAAATTGTAAAAATCATCAAAACCGCTGCCGATCAGGCTTGTATTCCTTCTGTTAAACGGTACTAATCCTGTCATTTTTCTATTACCTCCTCATTTAATGTCCCCCGCTTGCAAAGTGGCAAACTGCCGTCTTTGGCTTCAAATTTCTATATTTATATACCCATATCAAGTCATATTTATTCAATTTGAAAATGTAGATCGCAAAGCTTTATCAACGGTGGAAAAATATGATCTCCCGTGTTAAACTTAACCGTATAAAGATTGAAAAACCACATATCGGAGGTCAATAATGTTTCAAGAGCAAAGTCAAAAGTATGATGAATGGTTTAATAAAAACGACAACATTTATAAATCGGAGCTAAAAATGATAGAATCCCTTATCCCTCAGGGATTAAAGGGGGTGGAGATCGGAGTCGGCACCGGGAGGTTTGCAAAACCCTTGGGGATTAATCTTGGGATAGAGCCGGCAGGCAATATGGCGAAAATAGCCGAAAGCCGGGGGATCGAAGTGATCGAAGGAAGGGCTGAGTGCCTGCCCTTTTCCGACGAGATTTTCGATTATGTCCTTATGGTGACCGCTATATGCTTTTTTGATGATGTAGAGAGGGCCTTTTGCGAGGCTCACAGGGTTTTAAAAAAGGACGGGTTTCTTATTGTGGCATTTATCGATAAAAACAGCGGATTGGGGAAGCTTTACGAAGCGCGCAGACATGAAGATACGTTCTATAAAAATGCTGATTTCTATTCCGTTTCCCTGGTTAAGGATCTGCTTGTTAAGGCAGGTTTCTCTCACTTTATACACAAACAGACGATATATAACACGAAAAACATTTTGCATGAAACAAAAGACGGATACGGTCAAGGAGGTTTTGTCGCAATAAAAGCGAAAAAATGTTTGCGCTGAATGTTTTTTTCTTTTTCGGCAATCATATTCACGAGGTGATGTTTTATGAAATGCACAACGATGCCGCAGGAGGAAAAATTCAGAATATCTCTTTGGAGGGGTACGTGTGAGATTGATAGGAAGGCAGGCTCTTTAGACAGGCATAAGCAGGCCGAAGCCGTTATCATCGGAGCAGGTATGACCGGGATTCTTACCGCATACATGCTTAAAAGCAAAGGAGTTAATCCCATCGTACTGGATGCCGGAATTACAGCGGGAGGCGTGACCCAGAATACGACAGCTAAAATTACCTCCCAGCACGATCTGATATATCACAGTTTGATCGAAAGCTTCGGTAAAGAAAAAGCGCAGGAATATGCCAAGGCCAATCAGGAGGCTATTTTCCAATACCGCAATATCATAAGGGAAAAAGGCATAGAGTGCGATCTTGTAGATCTTCCGGCCTATCTTTATACTTTAGAGGATGAGCGCATGGATGAAATGCAAAAAGAGGCCCAGGCAGCAGCATCTTTGGGCATACCGGCTGTTTTTCTTGATGAAAGCAAGCAGAAAAATGATGCAGGCTGGGGCCTTCCTTTTTACACAAAAGGCGCTGTAAAATTTGAAAATCAGTCACGTTTTCATCCTTTGAAATTCATAAAAGGCATAGTCCCCGACCTAACTGTGTTCGAAGGGACAAAGGTTTTGGATGTAGAGTGGGAGGATGGCAGCAGCACAGTTTTGACGGATAAAGGGAATGTTAAAACCGATCATGTGGTGTTTGCCTGTCATTTTCCATTTATCAATGTCCCCGGCTATTATTTTCTTAGAATGCATCAGGAAAGATCTTATGTGCTGGCTCTGTCTGAAGCAGCAGATGTCAAAGGTATGTATATAGGGGTGGATCAGCAAAAATATTCTTTTAGAAACCAGGAGAATTATTTGCTTCTAGGAGGCAGCGGTCACAGAACCGGCGAAAATCAGTCCGGCGGCTGTTATGAGCAGCTTAGAAATGCAGCCAAAAAATGGTATCCCAGTTCGAAGGAGGCTTATGCCTGGTCTGCTCAAGATTGTATGTCGATGGACGGGGTTCCGTATATAGGGCAGTATGCCCCAAGCCGTCCCGGCTGGTATGTGGCTACAGGCTTTAGAAAATGGGGCATGACAAGTTCCATGGCATCTGCAACGATCATATCAGATATGATTTTGCAGGGTCCCGAATCAAAGGATTATAAAAACAGTATTTTTGCACCGCATAGATTTACCGCTCCGGTTTCAGCAGGAGACATGTGGAAGGATGTTAAAACGATCGGGAAGGGTTTGTTGAAAAGCCTCTTCGATGTGCCTGAGGAACTGGTAAAGGATATTTTGCCCGGTCACGGCGGAATTGTGGAACATGAAGGCGAAAAAGCGGGAGTATACAGGGACCCGGCCGGAGTCCTGCATATGGTGGAGCCAAAATGCACTCATATGGGTTGCCAATTGGGCTGGAATCCCGAAGAGCTGACCTGGGATTGTCCCTGCCACGGATCACGTTTCGATATTAAGGGAAATCCGGTAGATAATCCGGCTGTATCGAAGCTGCCGGCAAGCGACTGAGGCTATTGCAATAACAGCAAAAAAAATGTATCATATCCCTGTCTGAACAAAGGTCTGTAAAGAGAGCAGAAGGGAACAATATGCTGT
>CAZHBR010000052.1:0-9176 GCA_964530755.1 uncultured Oscillospiraceae bacterium
TCCCGGTCCAGGATAAGTTTTTCTAATGCAGAGTGGGCCCTGTACAGGATTGTTCCCCCTGGGGTTTCATAAACACCCCTTGATTTCATGCCCACAAGGCGGTTTTCAATTATATCGATAGTCCCTACCGCATTTTCCCCTCCTACTTTGTTGAGCAGGGTCATCAGCCCGATAGGACCCATCGCTTCTCCGTTTACGGCTACAGGCACGCCGCTATCAAAATCGATCTCGATATAGGCAGGCTTCTCCGGAGCTTTTTCAAGGGGAACGCTCATCATTAAAATGCTATCAAGATGCTCATTCCAAGGGTTTTCCAGGTTCCCACCCTCGTGGCTGATATGCCAGATGTTTTGATCCCGACTGTAAATATCCTCCTTGGTTTGTGCTATTGGAACGTTATGAGCTTTGGCATAGGCTATACAGTCCTCCCGGGAATTGAGATCCCACTCTCTCCAGGGTGCTATTATTTTCATAGAAGGGTTTAAAGCCTTTACGCTGGCTTCAAAACGAACCTGGTCATTTCCTTTGCCGGTGCAGCCATGGGCTATGATAAATGCACCCTCTTTTTCTGCTACTTCAACGAGTTTTTTTGCCATAAGCGGTCTTGCCATGGCGGTTCCAAGAAGATAATCCCCTTCATATACCGCTCCTGCTTTTAAAGTTGGCCATATATAATCAGTGATAAATTCTTCCCTTATGTCGAGTATATATGCCTTTTTAGCACCGGTATCGTAGGCTTTCTTTTCGATGGCGGCGAAGTCTTCTTCCTGGCCGGCATTCAGGCACACAGCGATTACGTCATAATCATATCGCTTCTTAAGCCAGGTCATTATTACCGATGTATCCAGCCCGCCGGAATACGCAAGTACAACTTTTTCTTTTTCCATTATATTGCCCTCCTTAAATGCATATCGAGCAGATCGGTATGCGTTATTTTCAATACTATGTAAGAAGTATAGCATAACAGGGGAGGAATGCAATGCTATTTTAATAAATATGCATAGCAATTTATAAATATGCGAAACGATAGAATTGTTGTCCCTTGGCGATTGAGCATTCTTTAGTTTACTTTACAGTATATATTAACTATAATTAGATTTAACTGTACGGATATATCTTTGCTGTAGAATTATGGAGGATTTCTCTTGGAGCATCTCAAAACCATATATAATGAGTTGAAGGGTTTTATGGATTGTGAAAGTCTGCTTTGCAATGCACCCATGAAGCATTTAACATCATTTTGTGCCGGAGGCAATGCAGATCTGCTGGTAATACCAAAAAGTCAGGCAGAGCTTTCAAAGGTTATGACCGTTTTATACGAGGGGGAAGTTAATTCTTTTATAATGGGCAACGGCACAAATCTTCTTGTACAGGATGGGGGCTTTCGTGGAGTTATTGTAAAAATAGGAAGTAACATTGGTGAAATAGATGTAGAAGGGGAACGAATCCATGTTGGCGCCGGTGCGCTGTTGTCAGAGGTGTCCGCCAAAGCCCTTGAGGCCGGATTGACTGGATTTGAATTTGCGTCAGGTATACCGGGAAGCATGGGGGGGGCCGCATATATGAATGCCGGAGCCTATGACGGCGATATGAGCGATGTGGTGGAGAAGGTCAAGGTACTGTGCAGGGATGGCAAACGGGAATATACACTTTCTGTAAATGACATGGAATACGGTTATAGACATAGTCTGCTTATGAATACAGAAGATATAATTGTATCGGTATCGCTAAAGCTGCGCCCGGGCAACAGGGCGATGATATTGTCAAAAATGCAGGAATTGGAGCGCAGGCGGAAGGATAAACAGCCGTTTGACTATCCAAGTGCCGGCAGTTTCTTTAAAAGGCCAGAGGGTTATTTTGCGGGTAAACTTATAGAGGAGGCGGGAATGAAGGGTGCCCGTGTGGGAGGTGCCAGAGTATCGACCTTGCACGCGGGATTTATTATAAATGAAAAAGATGCAACAGCAGCTGATATTCTTGGGCTGATGAAGGAAATTCAGGGTCTGGTGCACGAAAAAGCGGGAGTCCGGTTGTCTCCGGAGGTGCGTATCATCGGTGAGGAGTAAGTATGAAACAATATGAAGAAAAATACAGGGATCAGATTGCAAAATACAGGATGGTTTATGACATTCATACCCATACAATATTTTCACATGGCAAAGGTACAATCGAAGACAATGTAAAGGCAGCAAAAGGAAAAAATCTATCTGCCGTCGGCATATCAGATCACGGACCGGGTCATAAGTTTTATGGAATCAAGCATAAGGATCTTCAAATAATGAGAGGGGAAATCGACAGACTTAAGGCCATCTACCCCGAAATGGAAATAATGCTGGGGATAGAGGCAAATATAATTGATCCTACGGGAAAACTTGATCATACAAAGGAGGATCTGAAATATCTGGATTACGTGCTAGCGGGTTATCATTACGGAATATTTGGGGACAACCCCCTTGTTTCTTCGGGGATACATTTTATGAATTTGCTGTCTTCTAGCATAATCGGAAGCAGCAATAGAGATCCCGGAATGCGCAGGCGAAGGATGAAAAAACTTAAAAACATAAATACGGAACTGGTTATAAAGGCACTGCATGAAAATGAGGTGAAAGTGCTGACCCATCCTGGGGATAAGGGACCCTTTGATTTATGTGCCATAGCGGAAGCCTGCAGGGAAACGGGAACTCTTATGGAGATCAGCAACTGGCATGAAGCGCCAAGAATTAAGGAGCTTAAGGCATTAAGAAAAATTGATGTAAGTTTTATCGTCAGCAGCGATGCTCATTCACCAAGCAGGGTGGGGACATTTGAAAAAGGCCTGGCGAGGGCTATCGGTGCAGGTATTGATCCTGCCCGAATAGTCAACCTGGCTTCAATTTGATTTTAAGGAGAGAATTGAAATGCAATTTGTTATTGTAACAGGTCTGTCAGGTGCAGGTAAAAGCCAGGCTATAAACTGTCTGGAGGATCTTGGCTATTTTTGCATTGATAATCTTCCTCCGGCTTTAATAAAGGATTTCATACAGCTCAGGATACAGGATAAGGTCAAAATAAGCAAGGCCGCTTTTGTGGTGGATATCCGCGGAGGGGAATTTTTCGATGATCTTGTTGAAAGTCTTTCAGATTTAAATAAGGCAGGAATGGATTACAAGATACTTTTCCTTGAGGCATCCGACCAGGTTCTTTTACGCCGCTATAAGGAAACAAGAAGGACGCATCCTCTTTCGGAATTTGGACTGATACAAGAGGGAATTGAGGCCGAAAGAGAAAGGCTTTCAGATATACGCAAGCAGGCAGACTACATTGTAGATACTTCCGATATGAAGGCCTCAAGGCTCAATGAAGAAATAAGAAGGCTGTTTTTGTCTGATGAGGGGGCGGCTGCCTTCAATATCACCATAAAATCCTTCGGATATAAAAATGGCATACCGCTTGATGCCGATATGGTGATCGACATGCGTTTTCTGCCTAATCCTTTTTATCTTTCCAGCTTGAAAAAGCTTACGGGCAATAACCGCAAAGTAAAAGATTATGTGATAGGAAAACCTGAGGCCAAGGATTTTGTCGATAAAATGCACAGTCTGATTTGCGATTTAATACCTCTTTACATGAGGGAGGGGAAACCCAATTTAGTGTTGGCTTTCGGCTGCACCGGGGGTCAGCATCGCTCCGTTGCAATGGCGAACATCTTTACCGATTTATTTCAAAAAGAAGGCATCAGGGTATTGACAATACATCGGGATCTTTAAAATTTATGGACAGCGAGCCAGGGGATTTAATATGGAAAAGCTAGTTATTACCGCAGGCATCTGCGGGGCAGAGGTTACAAAGGAACAAAACCCTTTTATACCGTACACAATTGATGAAGTTGTTAAAGAAGCCAAATCGGCATGCGATGCAGGAGCATCCGTAATACATTTACACGTAAGGTGGGATGATGGTACTCCCACTCAGGATAAAGGAAGATTTCAGCAGGCTGTTGACGGTATCCTGGCTGTTTGTCCCGATGTCATCATACAACCGACTACAGGAGGTGCCGTAGGGATGACGGATGTTGAAAGGCTCGCCGCAATTGATGTAAGTCCTGCACCGGAATATGCCACGTTGAATTGCGGAACGTGCAACTTCGGCGGAGATGAGATCCTTGTAAATACAGAGAATACTATTTTTAACTTCGCAAGCATTATGAAGAAAAGGGGCATTAAGCCTGAGCTGGAGGTCTTTGATAAAGGAATGATAGATACAGCTTTGAAGGCGGATAAAAAAGGGCTTTTGATTCATCCCCTGCATTTCAACTTTGTTTTGGGGATCCAGATAAGTGCGACTTTAAGGGATTTGGCCTTTATGGCCGAAAGCATCCCTTCCGGATCCACCTGGGCAGCATGCGGAATCGGGCGAAGGGCATTTGAAATAGCGGCAGGTGCAATCATCATGGGAGGGCATTGTCGTATCGGATTTGAAGATTGTCTTTATCTAGAAAAGGGTATTCTTGCAAAAAGTAATGGGGAACTGGTGCTGAAGCTTGTCAAGTTGGCACGATTTTTCGGAAGGGACATAGCCACCCCGGCAGAAGCAAGAAAGATATTGAACATTGGAGCAACATGATGTCTTTTTCCACAGAAACAAAAAATGAGCTGACCAGGGTCAGCGTAGACAGGAAATGCTGCATTTTAACGGAAATTGCAGGCTATATACGCATGTGCGGTTCAGTGAGGCTATCCGGAGGAGGCAGAATTGATCTTAAGCTCTCTACAGAAAATCCTGCGATAGCCAGACTTTTTATTAAAAGGATAAAGAGCTATTTCGGTGTGGACATAGACCTCGTTATCGGTGAAAACTCACTTGCCAGGCGATTTCATATCTATGAGATAACCGTTGATTCCTTATCCAATGCCGAACAGATACTAAGAGAAACGGGCATTCTGAAGGTTAAGGAAGGATACAACTATTTCTCCGATGGCATCCCCTGGGATTTGATTCGAACAAAATGCTGTAAAAAGGCATATCTTAGGGGTGCTTTTTTAGGTGCAGGCACTATCAGCGATCCGGATAAGGGTTATCATCTGGAGCTTTCCTGTAACAGTGAATCCTTGGGAAATGATTTTAAAAGGTTGATCAATAGCTTCGGTCTTCGCGCAAAAGTATTCACAAGAAAGAACAGCTATGTGGTTTACCTTAAGGAAAGTGAGCAAATAAGTGATTTTCTAGCCCTAATTGAAGCGCATAATCATGTTTTGGAATTCGAAAATGTACGGATAATCAAGGAACTGAGAAACAAAACAAACCGCATCGTAAATTGTGAAAATGCGAACCTTGATAAGATAATAAACAGCTCGGCAAGACAGATAGATGATATTAAGCTCATTGATTCAAGAAAGGGGCTGGATTCTCTCCCGGATAAGCTAAAGGAGGTGGCCAGGCTGCGCCTTGCATATCCAGAGGCTGCTCTTTCCGAATTAGGGGAAATGCTATCCCCGCCGTTAAAAAAATCCGGAATCAATCATCGTTTTAGAAAAATAAAAGAGATCGCAGATGCGTTAAAATAAAATTTCTAACGGAAGAATAGGAGAATAATATGGATAAAATAACGGTGGAAACGATAATGTCCCGGTGGGACTACAGTTCCCTCAGGGCTTACTACATGTATAAATTAAGGCCCGGACGTATGCGAAAGCTTATGATCTCTTTAGTCATTTGCGGTGCTTTAGTCGCTTTCGGCAAAGCCGGGAACCTTCCTGAGATGTTGTATCAGGCAGGACTTTTAGGACTTTTTGCTTTGGCAATCATATTGCTGCGGCAAGACTCATCTGCAAGAAAGCTGGAAAGGCCGGGAAAGGCCATCGGGCACAGATTGCAAACGATGATTCTGTCTGAAGAAAGCCTTTATGTGGAATGGGAAAATCATGGAGTACCTTTGGAATATCGGTGGAAAGATATTTTACTGGCGGCAGAAACGGACAATCATTTCTTCTTTTTTGTCGACAGGCTGGCTGCCGTGGTTTTACCTAAACGAGAGCTTAAGAAAGAAAAGCTGTCTGTCATACAGGAATTGGTGAGAAGGAAGACACGAAAAGATAGAGACAGCGGGGCGGACAATTCATGAAAGCTGAAAGTTCGAAGGAGCCTGCACGGGGCAAGCTCCTTCATAGCTAAAGGTTGGTTCGTAGAATCCACAAGATTAATACAGCTCAGCGGACGACCTTGCAGCCAATGCTTTCTGCCAGATCTTCCATTTCAGTTTTTATATTACCTTCATGAACCTCTACACCTGCAAGTTTGTAATCTTTATCCATCCATTTGAACTTATCTTCGCCCAAACGGTGATACAGCAAGAACTCTAATTGGACATTGTTTCCCAGGCCTGCAACAAAACGTGCAGTTTCTGTTATGTTTTCCTTGCCGTCATTAAGTCCCGGTATCAGCGGAACGCGGAAAGTGATATGATTTCCCAGGGCCGCTATTTTTTTAGCGTTTTCCAAAATCAGTTCGTTTGGAACTCCTGTAAGTTCTTTATGTCTTGCTGAGTCCATGCATTTGATATCCATGAACAATTCGTCTAGGTGAGGGTAGATATCCTTAATCTTATCCCAATCTCCATATCCGCATGATTCCATAGCCGTGCTGAAATTCAATTGCTGTGCATCCTTAAGCAATGCCGACACAAATTCAGGTTGGCAGATAGGTTCACCGCCCCCGATGCTAAGGCCGCCTTTTGAATGCATAAACACACTTCTGTCTTTTTCAAGTTCATTTAAGATATCTCTTCTTGTTACCCACTTTCCGACTATTTTTTTAGCATTTGCATAGCATACTTTTGTACACTCTCCACATACGGTGCATTTGCTTCGATCTATTTCAAAATTTGTAGGAGATATAGCCTGTTCCGGACATGCTTTTACGCAATAGCCGCAACCGATGCATTTTGTCCTTACAAAAAGCAAATCCTCTGTGAAGGAATGAGATTCGGGATTACAACACCATATGCATCTTAACGGGCAGCCCTTCATGAACACAAGAGTTCTGATTCCTTCTCCATCATGAATTGAAAATTTCTGTATGTTAAATATTAACCCGTTGTTTTCATCAAACTTTTTCAAAACGTTTTCCCCGATTCTTTTATCCAGGGGCGCAGCAAAGGGCCGCGCCCCCGGATCTTTCTAAACTATACTTGATGTATCGTTCTTTGGATGATATCGTCTTGCATTTCTCTGCATAATTCTGTGAAATATGCGCTGTATCCTGCAACTCTGATAATCAGGCCCTTATACTTATCAGGCTCTGCCTGTGCTTTGATAAGGACATCAGAGTTTGTTACGTTAAATTGAATGTGGTAGATATTCAGATCAACTAATGTTCTTATAAGGGATGAAATTCTTTTCAGTCCCAGATCTCCTTCTACGCTGACCGGATCAAGCCTCATGTTCAGAAGAGTTCCCGCTGTATGCATTTCATGATTAACTTTAGAAACAGATTTCAAAACTGCTGTAGGACCATTGATATCGGTGCCTCCCTTAGGTGACAATCCGTCTGCCAACGGCGTTCCGGCCTTTCTCCCATAGGGCAAAGCGCCTACAACGAGTCCATGGGGTACGTGTGATGAAACGGGGTAAAGCCCCGAGATGTAATGAGGCCCCCTAAAGGACTTATGCTTGATGATCTCCTGGTATGCAAAATCGGTGAATTCGCCTGCAAGAATATCAACTTCGGAAATATCATTTCCATACATCGGAGTTCCGTTTGCCAGCATTTGGTGGATAACCTCATACCCTTCGAAATCGGCCTCACAGGCTTTGATCAACTCGTCCATTGTAATTGTTTTGTCTTCGTATACGAATTTCTTAATCGCCGATAACGAGTTTACCAGATCGGCAATTCCGGTACCGATAAATGCAGGTCCGTAGGTATACTTAACTCCCCCGGCAGTCAGGTCCTTTCCGGTTTCATATGTTCCATCAAGAAGTGTTGACATATAAGGGAATGGAGTCATTTCATAATATAATCTTTCGCATGTATATGCACAGACACTGATTGCCTCAATCAAGTAGGCCATTTGTTTTTTAACGGCATCTTTGATCCCTTCAAAGGACATATTCCTTGGATCTCCTGTTTGAAGACCCAGCATTCTGCCTTCGTTCATCAAGCTTTTGCCGTTTGTCAGCACAAATTCCATGGCCGTTGCAAAGTTGTAGTGTCCGCCGTCGGACCATTTTGCCATTTTCCCTGAAATGAAGGGTTCAACGCAGCCTACGATTTGCCAGTCTCTTGCTTCTTCCACTGTTCCGCCAGAAAGGAGCATCATCTTGATCGCAGACTCATCGTTATAGATTGCCGGATAACCCAGCCCCAGTCTTGCGAGCTTTGCGATATGCTGCAGGAAATGCTCCGGCGATGCTTTATGTACTCTTGCACATAAAGAAGGGGCATGAAGGGGTACGTCCATTTTGGATGTAATCCAAAGGTAGGACAGATCGTTTGTCGCATCTATTCCGCGTGTGTCGATTCCGCCGACATTCAGGGTGTGGAACGGCTGATAACCCGCAAAATACATCGCAGCATTTTCACTGAGGAGCCAGGTGCTTTCTGCAGTTTTGACACAAAAAGCCTCAATCAATTCAAGAGCAAATGCCACGGTCATTTTACCTTCGTTTATGTCCTTTTCGAAGTATGGCCAAAGTAGCTGGTCAACCCGCCCCGGTGAATATGATGGCGCATTGCCTTCTGCCATGCATCCTACGAGTATCAGCCATATAAACTGAAGTGCTTCCCAGAAGTCTCTTGGAGGTTCTGTAGCTAGCCATTCACAATTTTCAGCGATTTTTTCTAATTCCGCTTTTCTTTTTTTGTCCGCAGTTTTTTCTGCTGCATCTTTCGCAACTTGTGCGACTCTTTTCGCGTAAATACCCATACCCTCCATAGTAATTATGGAGCCTCTGTAAAAGTCGATTCTGTCAGCTTGGTCAGGCTCGACGTCGGTCAGTTTGCTCATATGCTCTTCGGCTTCTTTGATCAAGCCTCCCCAGCCCTTTTCAAGTACCATCGCCCAGTAAGGAGCGACTTCTCCCGGAGGACTTTGGGTTTTAATATCAGCATCTACAATACCGGTTTTTAATGCCAGGCTGCTGACCCAGTCGGGCAGCTGTTTTTGCCAGTGATCAACGACGGTTTTACCTTCCCAGTAA
>CAZHBR010000053.1:0-8097 GCA_964530755.1 uncultured Oscillospiraceae bacterium
ATCGGAACCTTATTCGATGTTTCCGGATTCTTAGAACACCATGGAATCAAATCGACAACCATCACATCCGGACGCAACAAAGCTATGGGCAGCGTAGTGGATCCCCTTTCATCGGAGCAAAAAGAAATATTCCAATCGCTTGTGGATGAAGCCTACATGCAATTTGTAAATATCGTCAAAGAAGAAAGAAATATGGATATGACGACCGTGATTGAAATAGCGGACGGCAGAATCTATACCGCCTATCAGGCAATGGATATTTCGCTGATAGACGGAATAAGCACATTTGACGGTGCTCTTGCGCAGATGGCAAAGGCGCATGATCTAGAGGGCTGTCTGATCCACCACATCATGTACAAGGATGACAGTTTTTTTGGAATGCTTTTTGATAAGCTTCCATTGCCTGATCTGCCGCAAAGCAATGCGGCTACTGTAATTACGCTTATGAAGCGTCACGTTGAGTTTCCGATCAGCTATCTGTGCGAAATTTTAATGTAATTAAAAAAAACTCCTTTACCTGTTGACAGTGTACTATGACGCATAGTACACTGTAAGCACCTACCGGTGATTCGGCAGAACCCTGAAAGGAGCGGTTCATGTGTTTCAATTGGATCTTAAAAGCAGAAAATCAATTTATGAACAGGTCGTCGATAATATGAAAAGACTTATCGTTACAGGCGTATTGTCAGCTGATGAGAAATTACCGTCTGTTCGGGAACTGTCAAAAATTTTGACAGTAAACCCCAATACAGTTCAAAAGGCGTATCGGGAATTAGAAAATCAGGGGTTTGTCTATACAGTATCCGGACTTGGTACTTTCGTTGCAACACCAAGAGATGGCCCTGTCGATGAAAACAAAATTAACGAAATAAAGGATATCTGCCGACACGCTATAAAAGAAGCCTTTTATTTAGGTATGTCGTACGAACAGATAGAAATAATGCTAAAAGAATTGTTTGAAGAAGGGGGCGATCGGTCATGATCAACATTGAAAAGCTGGGAAAATCCTTCGACGGACAACCGGCACTCTGCTGTCTGGATCTCCACGTAAAAAAAGGATCCATCTATGGTCTTGTGGGCACCAACGGGGCCGGAAAAACAACATTGATAAAGCACGTCACCGGGATACTTAAGCAAGACAACGGAAATATCGCCATCGAGGGTCTTCCGGTGTATGAGAATGTAGACCTCAAAAAGCGCATAGGATATATACCGGACGACCTGTTCTTCTTCGCATCATACAATCTCAAGGAATCGGCGCGATTTTACAGTTCTCTCTATCCTTGCTGGAACCGCGACCGATACAACAATATGATTAAAAAATTCAACTTAAACGAGGGACGCAAACTTTCAAAATTCTCTAAAGGAATGCAGAAGCAGGCTGCCTTTATACTGACTATGTCTTCAATGCCCGACTATCTGATCCTCGATGAGCCCATTGACGGTCTTGATCCGATAGTTCGAAAACGCGTGTGGAAATATGTTATTGAAGATGTGGCAGAAAGGAATATGACGGTTCTTGTATCCTCCCACAACCTGCGTGAAATGGAGGGGATATGCGACTCTATCGGAATACTTGATAAAGGTAAAATGATGATAGAAAGAGATTTGGATGAGCTTAAATCCGATATTCATAAAATACAAGTGGCATTTGAAATCCCGCCCGCGGATCCCTATGCAGGTCTAAACGTATTGCACAAGGAAAGCAGAGGTACCGTAGACTTGCTGATCGTCCGAAACCGCAAAGACGAAGTTGAAAAGATTATCAATGCAGGCAAGCCGCTCATCTTCGACCTTCTTCCCTTATCCCTGGAAGAAATCTTTATCTATGAACTGGGAGGTGTAGACCATGAAATTGAAAGCATCTTGTTTTAGCCTGTCTTCCGCTTTAATAAGGGAAAATTTGAGAAGATTCTGGGCTATCCCCACAGTAGCTTTCCTGCTGTATTTCCTGTCAGGGGCATTTCCGATACTGATGTCCTATGCAAAAATCAACAATCTGGCGGAATATATCCGAATATCCCTTTTAAACCAACAGCCATTTTACATGGGGGCGCATCTTCTGATCCCGATTATTTCCGCTTTGGTGCTTTACCGGTATCTGCAAAGCGTAGGCTCCGTAGCAGTAATGCATTCCTTGCCCTTTAGCAGAGCGGGGCTGTTTAACAGCCATTTTCTATCCGGTATCATAATGATCACCATCCCTATACTTTTAAACGGAATCCTTTTATTAATTTTAGCTAAACCCACGTACCGCCAATGGGGATACGCTCATAATATTACGATAGATGAAATCGATGTGTTTACGCGGTCGGGAGTATTGAACTGGATAGGGACCTCCCTGCTGATTGTCATTGTCATATACAGCGTTTCTGTCTTCTCAGGTATTGTGACAGGAAATACCTTTATGCACCTTATGACCTCATTTTTCTTTGCAGGCCTGTTCACAGTTTTGTATGCCGTTTTTCAGGTGTATTTTCAACAGTTTCTTTACGGTTTCAGCATGACAGGTCAATCTATGGACATATGCCTTTCAATATCCCCGTATACGGGCATATTGAACAACCAGGGTCACTTTGGTCCGTTAGCTGTACTTTACTACATCGCAACCTTTATAGCTTTATATATGGTATCGCTGTTGCTATACAGATATAGAAAACTTGAAAGGGCGACGGACTCGCTTGTATTCAATTTTATGAAACCCATATTATGCTATGTCATAGCGTTCTTAGGGATGACTATGCTCGGATTCTACTTCTATGTGCTTGGTAACAGCATGCTTTACATGTACACAGGCTTTGCGGCAGGTACTTTGATTTTCTTCATCATCGGCCAAATGATTGTGACAAAAACGGCAAGAATCTTTAACAAAGAGACCCTTGTCCATTTTCTTGCATACAGTCTGATTGCCGTGCTATTTTTAGCCGGATTGAATTTCGATGCTTTCGGCTTCGAAAAAAGGATTCCAAAAGCAGCGAAAACGACTGCCGCATCCATAAATGACAGCTTTATGCGTTCATTCAACTATACCAGCGAGGAAATAAAGACACAGGATAACATCCTGGCCCTTATTGCCTTTCACAGGAGCATACTGGAAAACAGAAAACATTTTACAGAACAAAACGATAATATTTATACCGCCCCCGTGAAATTAAAATACGATACCGGGGGACTGCTCAATATGGAGCGGAATTATCATATCGACTATGAATTCTTTGCAGCCAGCCCCGACCTTTCAAAGCTTTATGAATCCCTTGAGTACAAATCGCTTAAATCCTTCTACGGGCAGGGAGCAAAAAAGTTCACTTCGATATCCTTATATCCCATCTATAATATGGTGGAGGAGGCTCCCGTAATTAAAAACCCAAATGATATAAAGGAGCTTATAGCCTGCATGGAAAAAGATCAAAGAGCCATGAAGTTCGAAGATATGATAAGCTTGAAACAAAACAGTATAAATGCGGAGATTCTATACATCAGAGAGGAAGATGCAAAGCAGGATGAAAATAATCCCCGGGGTTATCTGCAATTTTCCATAACGGATGCATGCACCAACACGTTAAATTGGATTGAATCCAAAGGGTATGATCTGAGACTGTCAAAAGAGCAGGTGGAATACATCGACATATTTCGCATTGATAAACAAGATACGGCTTACAATGATGCCGTTATGCAATATAAAGATGAGCGGTTTAAAGGTGATTCGCTTACGCCGCTGTTAAGGATTACAGATGAAGAGGCTATAGAAAACATTCTTGATCGGTTTGACAGCCGACTGATTCGCAATGAAGGGTATAGCGTGGAGATTAAATACAGATTCGAAAACGATACAAAGAAATATGATTTCATATACGGTTACCTGAACGAGGGCATAGAATTCCTAAAATAGTTCGATATCCCGAAGAGGCGGCGGATCCGGCAGACCGCCGCTTAAATTAGCTATTCTTCAATAAGATCGTCCGAAAGTATGGGAACAGGTATTATAATATTTTTTGCATCATCAAGGGTCTCCACGGGGACATATAAATCTATGGGATAGCTGAGACTGCTTCCCATTATGATCTCCATGGCATTCCCGGACCCCCGGTATTTCCGGATGACCGGAATTCCTTCGCCTCGCAGTTTTGATTCAAGGATGTCCGCCTCCATTGAATTATCGACTGTAGTAAGGTAGGTTCCATATCTCCAGTTCTTTTTTTTATCTGACATAGTCTCACTTCCTTATTCGTCAAGTATAGCATATATCGATTTTAAGTGTTAGAATTAAGCCAAAATAATAAAGAAAGGATGTGCCTGAAATACCGGTTTTAAATAATCCTGTCAATGCGCGATTGGAGATAATAAAAACTGTATACAGACTATCGGACAAGCAAGCAAAAAAACGCGTAAAACTGAACCCTGCCCAAATCGAAGGAAGCTATTATAGCGAACTAAAATACGAGCTGCGCTTTCTGCAGGAAAGAGGCCTCGTTGATTATACGGGCAATTTAATCAGCCGAAATTTCCAGGTTGCCCTTACGAAAAAAGGTGTTCAATGGATCGAAGATGCTTACCTATCCTTGTCATTAGATGAAAATGAAAAGAAGGCCCAACTCGATAGGCTGTTCGCTTTGATCAAAATGTAATATCATCAATTTGCCTTGGTCTCGATTTCAAGACAAAGCCTTGCGATAAATGCATTTACATTCATTGCCCCCAGATCGCCCTCCTTGCTTGATCGGACCGATACTGTACCTGCCTCCGCCTCTTTTTCGCCTACAACAAGAATATAGGGGGTTCTTTGATTTCTAGCCTCCCTGATCTTATAACCGATTTTTTCATTGCGCCCGTCCACATTAACCCTTATATCCGCCTGCCTGAATCTTGATTCAAGGCCATAGGCATATCCGTTAAATTTCTCTGTAACTGTCAGGATTTTAACCTGGACCGGTGCCAGCCAGAGAGGGAATTTGCCTGCAAAATGCTCGGTAAGTATCCCTATAAATCTTTCTATGCTTCCAAAGATTACTCTGTGGATCATGACGGGTCTGTGCTTTTCACCGTCGCTGCCCGTATAGGTCAAATCAAAGCGCGAAGGCATCTGAAAATCCAGCTGAATAGTACCACACTGCCAGGTTCTTCCGATGCTATCCTCAAGATGAAAATCTATCTTAGGCCCGTAAAATGCCCCATCTCCTTCATTTACGATGAAGGGGATGCCTTTTTCATCTAAAGCCTCTGTAAGAGCCTTGATCGCCAGATTCCAATCCTCTTCACTGCCCATAGCCTTTTCGGGCCTAGTGGAAAGCTCTACATGATATTTAAACCCGAATAATTTATATACATAATCAACAAGGTCGATGACGGCGGTTATCTCCGATTTCACCTGACCTGGCAGCATATAAATATGTGCATCATCTTGAGTAAAGGTCCTGACCCTCATTAGACCGTGAAGTGCTCCCGAAAGCTCGTGCCTGTGCACCTGGCCAAGTTCCCCCATTCGTATAGGGAAGTCCCGATAGCTGTACATTTTTCGCTTATAGACCAATAAAGAACCGGGGCAATTCATAGGCTTTATAGCGTAATTTCCCTCATCGATCTTTGTGAAATACATGTTGTTTTTATAATGATCCCAATGACCTGAAATATGCCACAGATCCTCCGACAGAATCAGCGGTGTCTTTATCTCCTCATAACCCGCCTCCTTATGAATTTTCCGCCAAAACCCTTCCAGTTCGTTGCGTATTACCATTCCATTAGGAAGGAAGAAGGGAAAACCGGGGCCCTCCTCGCAGATAGCAAAAAGATCCATCTCCTTTCCTATCCTTCTGTGATCGCGTTTTTTTGCCTCCTTCAGCATTTCCAGATATTCGTTTAGCATTTCCTTTTTTGGAAAAGAGGTGCCGTATATTCTTTGGAGCATTTTATTTCTTTCATTACCCCGCCAATAGGCTCCGGCGACGCCGGTAAGCTTCAATGCTTTAACAGCTCCCGTAGATTTTATGTGGGGTCCTGCGCAAAGGTCGGTGAAATCCCCTTGCTTATAAAAAGATATGACCGCATCCTCAGGCAGATCATGTATGAGTTCAACCTTATACGGCTCATCCATTTCGTTCATAAACTTAACAGCCTCATCTCTGGCTAATTCAAATCTTTCCAAAGATAAATCATTCTTAACGATTCTTTTCATTTCTTTTTCGATATCGGAAATGTCATCCTCTGTAAAACGATGCTCCAAATCAAAATCGTAATAAAACCCATTTTCGATTGCAGGCCCTATGCCGAGCCTAGCCTCCGGAAACAGATGCTTTACCGCCTGCGCAAGTATGTGAGACGAAGTATGACGAAATGCTTCGCTTTCCTCGTTCGCCTGAAAGGATCTGTATCCTTCCGTCACCTCGTGTCTTATTTCTTTTTCCATTGTCTATTTCCTCCACTGATAAAAACCCCAAAGCGATTGTATAATACAATGCTTGGGGCATAATATGCGGTTCCACCCAAACGGTTACTTCATTTTCATAACGACGATTCCTATCGCCGGCTGCCCTCGTCGGGCGCTGCTCTAAGGTGGTAGCCTCTTCATTGCATTTAGCCTTATTTCTGATAATCTTAATTATATCCATAGGTGATAGTTTGTCAAGAAAGCAGCAGAACATTAACGCTGCTCTTATGCTATAATAACAATATGAAAATCTGATCTCTTGGGGGATTTTATAGTGGAACTGGCAGGCAAATTCATAACGGTTGCATCATTGGCAATTATAGAATTATGGATAGCAATTCCGGCGGGCACGGCGTTTAACCTTCACCCTGTGCTCAATTTTCTCGCTTCTGGATCAGGTGCAATTATCGGAGCTTTGACAGTTATCCTTTTAAGCAGTCGTTTTCGCAGCTGGCTGCTTGGAAGAAGAAAAGGCAGCCCAAAACAAAAAGGACGCATATATAGAATATGGAATAAATATGGTGTAATCGGATTGGGCATGCTTGCCCCCCTTTTGACCGGTGCGCCTTTTGGAGCCGCTATCGGCATATCCCTTGGTGCTCCGTCAAAGAGGCTCTTTCTTTGGATGTGTACAGGCATAATTGTTTGGACTGTCCTGCTGACCTGCGTTAGCACCTTAGGGTTTGAACTTTTCAACTCGGCCTGCAGATGATCATTTTTGATCAATCAGAAAATCTGCTAAGGCTTTATGTCCTGATTCTGTCGGATGCAACCCGTCGACCAAATACCGCCTTTTAGTATTTTCCGTGTAAAGACTGCTGTAAAAGGACTGGGTGTCTAACACCCTAACCCCTCCCGCTTCACCATAATCGATCATAAGCCTTCTTAAGTCCGTCAGTTTTTCTATTACGGAGGCATAATCAACACCCTGCATCCATTGCTTTTTAACCATTTCTTCATCGATCATCAAAGGGACCATAAGTACAACAGAAATATTTTCAGTCATCGAGAGGCTCACCATTTTTCGGTAGCATTCCAGGGTCTCTTTTGCAGTAAATCCTTCTTTTATAAAATCGTTGGTGCCTCCAAGAATATAGACACGATCCGGCCTGCGGGATATTACATCCCTTTCAAACCGATCCAGAATTTCTAAGGATGTTCCCCCGTTTACGCCCTTATTGATTACCTCATACCCTGTACCCGCCTGATACAGGCTTACGAAACATTGATCCCTGTTGTGAGGGTAACCGTTAACTATGCTGTTGCCTATAAACACTATTTTCAATTTACGCAAATCCTCCTTTTTGCACTATAAAACCGAGAATGAAAAGAATACTGTAAATAAGGGGCTGATGCAATATATATATAAATAGGGCATTTCTGCCTGCAAACAGTACAGGTTTCGTAAAACCAGGCCAGTTCACATTCGAAAGCAGGGATCTTCTTTCCCTGTAAAGCCTTTGCCCTACAGTAGTACCAATTAAAAAGTATCCTGAAAAAGGCATCAGAGGGAAATAATCTGCTGAATAAAAAGGATAGTCAGTATACATTAAAATGTTCATATAAGCGAAATCGGTATCTAAGGGTCTATGCGAAAAATAAAGGCCTAAAACCAGTGAGGCGATAGCCAGAATCAGCATAACCCGAAAGCCCAGCCTTTTAAGCAGGCAGTAAAG
>CAZHBR010000053.1:8107-9075 GCA_964530755.1 uncultured Oscillospiraceae bacterium
GCAATATCGAAACGGCAAGCATGTGCAAAATACCAAACCGGATGATGAAGTTTTCACCGTGCCCGTACACTTGATCTGCACCGCAGGTGAAAGCGCTCAGAGCCAAAGCCACCGCCAATAAGCGCACCCCGCGCTTGAAGTTTGAGCGGCTGAAGGAGCAGCTGGTTCCGCAGATGAAAATGAACAGGAAAATAATGATTTCTCTGATTACATCCCTCAAAACCCATGGGAAATATGTGTGTCTTGCAAAATTACACAGCTGATACAGGAAGCCTGAAGGTGCCCATTGATCTATAAAAATGAAAGCGAGATCATAAAGCGTGTGATCAAGTATCATAAAAAAAATACAGGTGCCCCGAATAAAATCCAACTCAAAGATCCTGTATTTTGTATTTTTACGCGGCACTTTGCTTTGTTTCATGGAGTCATAAACCTCTTCCGGTTTCTTTATATTCTATCACCGTATTCCATAATCTGCAAGTTCATATTTCCCGCTTCGAATCACCTGATTAACACGAAGAAAGGGAAGTCTGAACAAATCCTCTGTTTCATAGCGCAAAATCACCTGTGTGCAGGGGGCCTGATCAGGCAGATCATCACCTTCCATATCGGCAATAATCAGTTCATAATACAGATCGCCGCCCTGCCGGGCAGACAGCCTTAAGCCGGCCTCCGAAACTAAATGACGGACATATTTTTCGGCTTCTTCTTTACAAATGATCATTTTCCCCTGACTATAGGCTTCTTCATCATAATAAAGAGCCGCACCGGCGGCGCATTCTTCTGCATTGGCCTTTAAAAACGTTTGTATGTGCATGTATCTTCCCATATCCCCCTGGAAAACCACAAACGTCATACCTGCAATCAAAAGTCCAAGCGAAACGATCATCACCTTCATATTATTCTCCCCCTACAAAAGTGTTATTCAAAATCCCGATCCCGGTAAAAGCTCGCTTGCAGCGCTTCAC
>CAZHBR010000054.1:0-8943 GCA_964530755.1 uncultured Oscillospiraceae bacterium
TCCCTATATTGAATTTTCAAGGTGCATCGATATTATTGATGTGCGAAGTTTAAGTGAATGAATTATAGCATGCCTGTAAACTAATGGCAATCTATTTTTTCCGTCAATCCCTGCCACTTTTTTCAGTCTGCACGAAATTGCATAACTTCATTTTTCATTGACAAAAATACCTTTAGACGCTATCATTATGAAGTGACTGCGAGGTGTGGCTCAGCTTGGTAGAGCGCTACGTTCGGGACGTAGAGGCCGCAGGTTCAAATCCTGTCACCTCGACCAGGACGCCCGTATACAGGGCGTCTTTTTTGATGTGTCGCAATACGGGCGAGGAACGATCCCTCTTGATCTGCAAGTGACAGGATGAGAAGCTGCGGCAGATAGGGTATCGGGGAAGAGCATCTTCCCCGATAAGAGATGCATTGCATCGAAACACCCTTTCGGGGGTGACAGGGCGAAAGCACTAAAGCCCGCCAAGAGGGGGCAGAGCCCCCTATGGAACGGCAGCAACAAGAAGCCGTTGCCGCTTTGTTCAAATCCTGTCACCTCGACCAGGACGCCCGTATACAGGGCGTCTTTTTTGATGTGTCGCAATACGGGCGAGGAACGATCCCTCTTGATCTGCAAGTGACAGGATGAGAAGCTGCGGCAGCTAATCCAAATCCTGTATGCTCATCTTTTCTAAAGCGCGGCGCTTATTTTTCTTTCCCCTGCAGGCGGCATATAAAGCAAATAAAATGATAGTTGGTATAAACAATGCAAATGCAATCGGCACGATGGGCAGTCCATAGTAATTATCAAAGGCGATGCTTGAAACGATCACCAAAGAAAAGAGAAATGTAATAACCGGTAGAATAAGTCCCAACAATTTATTATCTTTGTTTGAAAGAAAGATTTGTAAAAAGATAAATGCAATGAAGATAAGAAACGCAAAAATCAATAAAATAATAAGACCCATTATCCCTCCCCCCTCGATTTTTTATATTCAGAGATTAAAATTTTTGCAGTGTCCAAATCAATCTTATCATTAACGGCAAGCCGCTTTATAAGCGCTATATAAGGCTCATCATGAGTATTTTCACCGATTTTGATTTTCTGTATCAGCCTATCAAGCCGTAACCGAACCGTCGGATAAGTGACGCCGTATTGCCGGGCCATCTCCTTTAATGAACCGGAGAATTGTAAAAATTTCTTTATAAAAACAACGTCTTCATCTTCAAGTCCCAGCAACCATTCAGGTACCGCGTTTATCGGCATAGAATTACCCCCTTTAACATTGCTAATTATAACATATATAAAGTTAAAATCAAAATGAAGGATAACCATATTTTAATTTACTCTTCCCTGAGGTATTGCGTGCTTTTAGCCGGATTTTTGGAGCCCCTGCCCGCACCTCATCTTTCATTGACAGGAAAGCCTTTAGACGCTATCATGAAGTGACCAAAAGATACGGCCGATCAGGTTTAAACCTGTCACATGTAAATTATTACTTCAGGACACATGATATCGATAGTATATCAATATTGCCGATCTGAATTAAAGGATAAACGATGAAAAAATATGCCGCTATACTATTCTTTATCTTGCTGATTAATACTGTCAGTCCTTGTTACGGAACAAGTACTATTCCATGGACAGCAGAAGAAACCGCCTTCATGGAAAGGCATCCTGTGATTCACCTTGGCGTTGATCCAAAATTTGTACCATTTGAATTCATCAGCGAAGAAGGGGAATACAAAGGTATCGCATGTGACTATTTAATGTTGATCAGCGAAAAAACCGGATTAATATTTGAAGTCAAAAAAGGCCTTACATGGCCGGAGGCATATGATCTGGCTCTTGCAGGTGAAATAGATGCAATGCCTGCCATAGGAAAAACAGAAGAGCGTGAAAAAAGCTTTATCTTCTCTGAACCCTACTACTATTTCAAAAGAGTAATCGCCACAAAAGATGTGGATGTCCATATCTCATCTTTAGAGGATCTGGTAGGAGAGGCTGTCGCAGTACAAAGAAACAGTTCCCATCACAGCTACCTGTTAACATATGAAAAAATAAATCTGAGTCTGTACGATACGGTTGAAGCAGCTCTGACTGCTGTGGCAACAGGCCAGGAGGTGGCATTCATTGGCAACCTCGCATCTACAAACTACCTGATCCGGACCAACGGTCTGACAAATTTAAGATTTGTAGCTTTTGAAGCTGAAAAAGAGCAAGCCCTCCATTTCGCTGCGAGAAAGGACCTGCCGGAACTCGTAAGCATATTCAATAAAGCCATAAGCCAAATAACCGAGGAGGAAAAAAAGACCATAAACAACAAATGGATTGAGCTCAACACACATTTAGATTATGGCCCGATACTTCGCACAGTTGCCGTTATCGGCGGCATAATGGCTTTGATACTGCTGGTCTCCGTTTTCTGGAACCTGAAATTGCGAAAAGAAATATATCGCAGAACATTGGTTCAAAATCAATTAGAGATAGCCAACAATGAATCAGATGAGGCAAATAGAAAGCTACAGGCGGCCAATGAAGAACTGGCAAAGATATCAATGGTGGATGGCCTTACAGGCATTTCAAACAGGAGATACTTTGACAGCTTTATGGAAAAAGTATGGAATATAAACTTGAGAGAGCGATTCCCCTTAGCCTTGATTATGATAGATATTGATAATTTCAAAACTTATAACGATACATACGGTCATTTGGCAGGCGATAAATGCCTGATAAGCGTTGCAAAGCTTATAGACGATACAGTGCAAAGAGGCGGTGATTTCGTCGCACGCTACGGAGGAGAAGAGTTTGCGGTTATACTATCGAATACCTCCGAGACAGGCGCCGCTGTTCTTGCCGAAAAAATTCGGGTAACAATAGAAAATTTGACGGTCGTTTTAGAGGATATGGATACACAGATCACTGTAAGCCTTGGTGTCGCCGCCGTAGTTACAAGTAAAAACCTGTCTCCTGATGATTTGATAAACAGTGCAGACTGCGCTTTGTATGAAGCTAAAAAAAGAGGCAGAAACAGGGTGGTAAAAGCAAGCGAATTATAGCGGGTATCGATTGCGGCGACTTGCACGCGTACACCTGATAAAAAAGGATGAAGCTTACGTAGCTCCACCCTTTTTTATTATTCACTTCTATTATTTTATACCAGCTCTAAAAACACCATCTCAGCGCTGTCGCCCTGCCTGGGGCCTAATTTTAAAATTCTGGTGTATCCCCCGTTGCGGTCGGCGTATTTAGGGCCGATCTCATCAAACAGCTTTTTGACCACATCCTCGCTATAAATGCAGGCCATAGCCTGCCTTCTTGCGTGCAGATCCCCTCTCTTGCCGAGGGTTATCATTTTTTCCGCTATTTTTTTTGCTTCCTTTGCCCTCTTATCGGTCGTAGTGATCCTGCCCTCCTTAAGAAGGTCAGTCACAAGGTTTCGAAGCATCGATTTTCTATGCGCAGTCGGTCTGCCTAACTTTCTGTAGCCCGGCATATTGCTCTTCCTCCTCTATTCATCGCTGGATCGAAGCATAAGTCCCAGCTCATCCAGCTTGTTTTTAATCTCATCCAAAGACTTCTTACCTAAATTACGGACCTTCATCATGTCCTCCTCCGTGCGATGGGTAAGCTCCTCGACGGTATTTATAGATGCCCGCTTAAGACAGTTAAAGGAACGCACGGAAAGCTCTAATTCCTCTATGGTCATTTCCAGAGCCTTTTCCTTTTGGTCCTCCTCTTTTTCTACCATGATCTCCACATCGTCCATGCTGTCAGTGAGATCAATAAAGAGTTTAAGATGCTCCTGCATTATCTTGGCACCGATGGAAACGGCCTCTTCAGGATCAATGCTTCCGTCAGTCCAGATTTCCAGTATCAACCGGTCAAAATCCGTAACATGACCCACCCTTGTATCTTCAACGGTAAAATTTACTCTCTTAACCGGTGTGAATATGGAGTCCACCGGAATAACGGCTATAGGCATATTCTCTGTCTTGTTTTGCTCAGCAGGCACATAGCCTCTCCCCTTTGCAATATTGATCTCCATGGCAAGAGAGGCGTTCTCCTCAAGACTTGCAATGTGAAGATCCGTATTGAAAATGGACAGGCCGCTGTCTGCGATTATATCGGCAGCAGTGACCTCCTTAGGACCTACCGCGTTAATAATTACCCTTTTAGTGTACTCGTCATTCAGCCGCACTGAAAGCTTTTTAAGGTTCAGAATGATCTCTGTTACATCCTCCTTCACACCGGGGATGGTGGAGAATTCGTGCAAAATCCCATCGATCTTAACCGAGGTGACCGCAGCTCCGGGAAGGGAACTGAGCAGTACCCTTCTAAGACTATTGCCCAAGGTTGTCCCGTAACCCCTCTCCAAAGGTTCAACTATAAATTTGCCGTAATTGCTTTCCTCTTCACTGTAAACGCATTCGATTGTCGGCTTTTCAATTTCGATCATTGTAAAACCCTCCTTTTAAAAGATCCGGGATCCGGATTCATGAAATTTCACATGCTCCGGATCGATACCCCTCTACCTTATTTCGAGTAGAGCTCGACGATGAGATGCTCTGCGACGGGTGTATCAATTTCATCTCTTGCGGGAATTGCCAGCACTTTCCCCTCCAGCTTATCCGTATCTACGGAGATCCAGGAAGGAGTGCTTATGGACATATCCCTGATCTCTTTAAATTTAGGAGACGCAGTACTCTTCTCTCTTACTTTAACAACATCGCCGGCCTTCAGCTGGAACGAAGGAATATTTTGTTTCCTGCCGTTTACCGTGAAATGATTATGGGTCACAAGCTGCCTGGCTTCTTTTCTTGAAGATGCAAAGCCCATCCGGAATACGACATTGTCCAATCTGGTTTCAAGAAAGACCAGAAGATTTTCACCGGTGAGCCCTTTTTTCTTGGAAGCTTTTATGAAATAGTTGTGGAACTGGGCCTCCAGCAAACCATAAAAGCGCTTTGCCTTCTGTTTTTCTCTCAGCTGGAGCCCGTATTCAGTCGTTTTTATTCTTCTGTTTTGACCGTGCTGTCCCGGTACGTAGCTTCTTTTATCTACAGAGCATTTCATGCTGTAGCATCTTTCGCCCTTTAGAAACAGCTTTTGGCCTTCTCTTCTGCACTGCCTGCAGGAAGGACCTATATATCGAGCCATATTAATGATACCTCCCTTTCACTATACTCTTCTTCGCTTCGGCGGTCTGCATCCGTTATGAGGAATGGGAGTGATATCCTTGATCATATTTATCTCAAGACCGGCACTTTGCAAGGCGCGTATAGCTGCCTCGCGGCCGGATCCCGGTCCTTTTACATACACTTCCACCGTCTTAAGCCCATGCTCCATAGCAGCCTTGGCTGCTGCATCAGAAGCCATCTGGGCGGCAAAAGGAGTTGATTTCCTTGAACCTTTAAACCCCAAAGCGCCGGAGCTGGACCATGAAAGGGCGTTACCGCTCAAATCCGTCAAAGTGACCATAGTATTATTGAAGGTCGATTGGATATGAGCCTGACCGCGTTCTATATTTTTACGTTCTCTTCTTTTTCTGCGAACTGTTTTTTTAATCTGTTGTTTTGCCATTCCTTCGAGCCCCCTTTACTTTTTCTTTCTACCGACGATCCTCTTAGGACCTTTTTGCGTTCTTGCATTCGTCTTGGTATTTTGCCCTCTGACAGGCATACCCCTTCTGTGGCGAATTCCCCTGTAGCAGCCTATTTCCATCAGCCGCTTTATATTAAGAGATACATCTCTTCGAAGATCGCCTTCAACACTGTAATCCGAATCGATGATTTTACGGATATTCCCGACCTCTTCTTCCGACAGATCCTTGACCCTTGTATCCCGGGTTATCCCGGCTTTTTTCAGAATCGCTGCTGCAGTAGGTCTTCCGATACCGAATATATAGGTGAGTCCGATTTCTACTCTTTTATCCCTTGGTAAGTCGACACCGGCTATACGAGCCATATGCTGTTTCCTCCTTCTTGTTTGTTTTCCCTATAATTGAATATTATTATCTATATATGAATGCCTTTAGGCGTTTTACTGCCTCCCGGCAGGAAAACTCAGCCGCCCTAAACGGCAATTCGTCAACCTTGTCTCTGCTTGTGCTTGGGATTGATGCAGATGACCATAATTCTGCCCCTTCTGCGGATCACCTTGCATTTCTCGCAGATAGGCTTTACTGAAGCCTTGACCTTCATTTTGTGCTCCTTTCTTTATTTCTCCCTCCAGGTAATTCTTCCTCTTGAGAGATCGTAAGGTGACAATTCCACCTTGACCCTGTCTCCGGGCAAAATCCGGATGAAGTTCATTCTTATCTTACCGGATATGTGTGCGAGCACTTCATATCCGTTTTCAAGCTTTACCACAAACATTGCATTGGGTTGGGCATCAACCACAGTACCAAATACCTCGATTGCATCCTTTTTAGCCATTCATTCACACCTCCATACTGTTAGAATCAGCGGGCCGTGTTAACAACACAGGATCATCTTCTGTAATGAGCACGGTATTTTCGTAATGAGCGGAACGCTTTCCATCTACGGTTTCCACTGTCCAATTGTCCGAAAGTACTTTAACGTGAAAGCTTCCTTCGTTAACCATGGGTTCTATGGCCAAAACCATGCCTGGCAAAAGTTCGGGACCCCGCCCCGGTCTGCCGAAATTCGGCACCTTAGGCTCTTCGTGCATGGATCTGCCGATCCCATGCCCTACAAAGTCCCTGACCACGGAAAAACCATCAGCCTCCACTCTCTTTTGAATAGCATGGGATACATCCGACAGCCGATTGCCGGCTCTTGCATACTTAATACCCTCATAAAAACTGTCCCTTGTTACGCTTATCAGGCGCAAAGCGTCATCATCGATCGTCCCCACAGGATAGGTCCTTGCAGCATCGCTGTAATAGCCTTGATATATGGTGCCTGTATCGACACTGACGATATCCCCCTCGCAAAGCCTCATATCGGGCGAGGGTATGCCGTGGACCACCTGATGGTTAACAGATACGCATGCGCTTGCCGGATAACCGTTATAACCTTTAAAGGCCGGAATCATATCGTTTAAGAGTATAGCCTCTTCCACGTATTCATCCACTTCTTTTGTGCTAAGACCCGGACGAATAATATCCTTTAGCTTTTCAAGGATCAGCCAGGTGACCCTTCCGGCCTCCTTCATAAGCAGTATTTCTTCCCGTGATTTGATAATAATCATATGCGGGCTCCAAGTATCGCAGTGATATATGCGTCAGTCTTTTTATACCCGGCACTGCTGTCAACCCGTACAAGATTGCCGGCCTTTCTATAATATTCGATCAATGGCTCTGTCTGTTCCCGGTAAACCGCAAACCTCTTATTGACCGTCCCTTCAGTATCATCGGCCCTTTGATATACTTCACCGCCGCATATATCGCATACGCCCTCTTTCTTGGGGGCCATGCCTTTTATATTATAGGTGGCTCCGCAGGATCTGCATACCCTTCTTCCCAGCATTCGTTCCATCAAAATGTCTTCCGGGGCATGAAGCTCCAAAACCTTATCTATCGCCTGGCCTTTTGATTTCAAATACTCATCCAAAGCCTGGGCCTGAACAACCGTCCTTGGAAAGCCGTCAAGCAGATAACCATCGCTGCAGTCTTCCTCTTCCAATCTGTTTGTCACAAGCTCGGTCACAAGAGCATCGGGGACCAGTTCGCCTTTTTCCATGTACTCTTTCGCCTTTCTCCCCAAAGGGGTATCGGCGTTTAAATTCTTTCTGAATATATCTCCGGTAGAAATATGGGGTATATCATACCTCTTTGCAATTAGGACTGCATTTGTACCTTTTCCGGCACCCGGAGGGCCCAATAAAATCAGTCGAAACAATTTGTCCTCCCTGTCTTCCGGGATCCTGAAATTTATTTCAGGAAGCCCTGATAATTCCGCATAACCATCTGTGTCTCCAACTGCTTCATGGTGTCTAAGCCTACGCCCACCGCGATGAGTAAGGATGTTCCTCCAAACCCGACCTTCAAGGCCGTAAACTCCTGAATGAGGGTAGGCATTGTTGCAACTAATGCCAGGAAAACAGCTCCGACAAAGGTGATTCTTGTCATCACTTTATTTAAATATTCAACAGTTGACCTGCCGGGACGAATCCCGGGAATAAATCCCCCGTTTGCCTTCATATTGTTCGCCACATCCGCAGGGTTAAATGTAACCGCTGTATAAAAATAGGTAAAGAACATGATCAGAATAATATTAAATGCCGTATAAACCCACACACCGGGCGATCCTGCAGGGGAAAGCCAATTGGCCACAAAATTGGAAAAGCCCGTATTGGGAGCAAAATAGGTAATAGTCAAAGGAAACTGAAGCATCGAGAGCGCAAATATTACGGGAATTACGCCTGCCTGATTTACCTTCATAGGAATGTGGGTGCTCTGTCCCCCGTACATCTTTCTGCCTATCACTCTTTTTGCATACTGAACGGGTATTTTTCTCTGCCCCTGCTGCACAAGTATGATGCCTACGACCACTATCAGCGCAAAAATTCCAAATAAAATGATGGATAACAGACCTATTTCTCCGGCCCGATATCCAAGCCACGTAGAATGAATCGCACTTGGCATTCTGGCAACTATACCGCCAAATATTATGAGTGAAATTCCGTTTCCGATGCCGTTTTCATTGATCTGTTCACCAAGCCACATAAGAAATGCTGTACCTGCCGACAGGGTGAGCACGATGACCGAAATAGAGAAAAAGCTCTTGTCGGTAACCGCCTCTCTAAAAAGCCCTACTGCAAGGCCGATGGCCTGCACAAAGGCCAAGGCCACCGTCAGGTAGCGCGTATACTGGGCTATTTTTTTCCTTCCCTCTGTTCCCTCCTTCGCCAAAGCCTCCAGGCTCGGCACCGCAATGGTCAGGAGTTGGAATATGATCGAGGCTGTAATATAGGGGGTAATACTTAAGGCAA
>CAZHBR010000055.1:0-2491 GCA_964530755.1 uncultured Oscillospiraceae bacterium
CACGATCACGATGGCATAGTATCGCATATCGCCTACCGGTCTCCTGATCTGAAGTTATAAAGCGTCTTTTCCGAAAAGCCGAACTCTTCCATATCTTTACCCGAAAAAAAGTCGTCTCCCAGCGTATCGAATTTATTAAGCTCGGATTCAAGAAGAGATTTATAGCGGGTACGAAATACGTTTAGATGATTCTGCATCGTCAAAATCTCCTCATTCAATCTGTCAACAGATTCCCTTGCCTCCCTCGTAATCAGCTCGGCATCCAGCTGGGCATTTTTTAACAGTATCTCTGCTCTTTTTTCCGCGCTGGCTGTAATATCACCCATGAGAGCCTTTGCAGCATCGAGGGTTTCAAGGACCATCCCTTCCGTATTGCGGTAACGGGATATCTCTTTTTCCAACATGCGTATCTGTTCCTTGTGCCTTTGGTTTTCATCCATCAATTTTTCGAGGTCCTGAGTAACAAGGTCTAAAAACCCATCCACTTCCTCTTCCCTGTACCCTCTGACCGCTTTTGAAAATTCCTTGTTTTGAATATCCAGTGGGGTAATCATTGCAGCCCTCCTGCCGGTTAAAACAATAGCAGTATAAGAAATTTTATAATAATTCTGTTTGCCAGCCAAAGCATAAACAAAGCCACAATAGGTGATAAATCCACACCGCGGCTCATGCCGAGGCGATCAGTAATCCTTCTTGCCGGAGCAAGTACCGGATCTGTAACCCTGCATAAGACAAGATACAATTGATAAAGCCGATCTCCCGGCCGTATGAACCAGCTCATGATAGCACGACCCAGTATCAAATATATGACCGTCTGAAAGAACATGTTTACCGCTGATATGAGAACTATATTCATCGTTACCTCCAGGGGTTTTTAATGCCGTCACCGCCCACATGGGCCCTTTCGTCCACATATGCCGCAACATCAACATTTTCGGGTACAAACACAAAGATATTGTTTGCAACTTTTTGGACATTACCGTTTAGCGCATATGTAGCCCCGCTTAAAAAATCAAAAATTTTGCGCGCCGTATCAGATTCTATTTTTTCAAGATTTATTATGACGGGTTTTCTTGATTTCAGGCTGTCTACGAGTTTAGGGCATTCATCAAAGGCCCTTGGTTCAATGACGACCATTTTAAAATGATTAGGCGATGTCGCCCTGTTGGCCATGGAAAGCACCCTGGAATCTTTATCCTTTATTTCTTTTGCGTCCACCTTCTGCGGCGGATAAACGCTTCTTACCTCTGTCGGCTTTCGCTGCTGCTTTGGCGGCAGAAAATCCTCGCCCACATCATCGTCTTCGATTTCCTCTATGCCGATCAAAACCTTTAATTTGCTGAAAAAACCTTCGCCCATTTTTTTTCTCCTCGTTTACATTGTAATTAATCGGCTTCAGTAACTGCGAGGACCAAAGATCGAAGAACCGACGCGAATGACATTGGCTCCTTCTTCGATGGCCACTTCGTAATCGTTGGACATCCCCATGGACAGGTACTGAAAATCCAGATTTTCGTGCTCGATCCGCGAGCATGCATCGTACAATTCCTTTACCTTGCGAAAAAACACCCGGACATCCTCCGGATTCTCAGCGTAAGGGACTATGCTCATAAGTCCCTTGATTCGGATGTTTTCACAGGATTTTAAAATCGTCCTGATGAGCTCTTCTGTTTTTTCGACAGATACCCCAAACTTACTTTCTTCCAATGCGGCATTAACCTGAATAAGAATATCCATTATGCTCCCGTCACTTTTTACCCTTTTCTGAATTTCTTTTGCCAGCCTAAGGGAATCAACAGAATGAATGAGGCTCACTTTATCGATGATATATTTTACCTTATTTGTCTGCAGATGTCCAATCATATGCCATCGAACCGGCTTAATGTGTTCATATTTGTCAAGAAGCTCCTGCACTCTGTTTTCGCCGATATCTGTAACACCTCTATCGATGGCATGGTTAATTTCCTTTGGAGTCCGTGTTTTTGTCACGGCAACAAGCAGCACCCCTTTGGATTCCCGTCCGAAGCGCTCTTTTGCGGCGTTCATATTTTCAATGACAGAAGCGATATTTTCTGCAATAATATCCATATTCAATTCCTTTCAGGATGGTTTAAGATTTCATCATAAACATCTACTGTCGGTATTCTTATATTTTCACCGTTTCTCTTCTCGTTTATATAAGTGCTTTCCACAAGGGAGTATTCTCCGTCGCTTACTATCACGGACACCGGGGTGAACAAATAATCACCGCTTTTATCTTTTACGTACACCCCTGTTCTACCGTCTTTAGACGTTATGCTTTTATTAGCTATGAGCAGGCCTTCGTAATCTGAAGTCACTACCTCTGCCTCAATTTTTCGAAGCTTCGGCAAATCGCTGTAATAGCGATTGAATTTCAATACGACGAGCCAACCATCCCGGCTGTCTATTATATCGTGAACATTTCCTTTTACCTGACCAAGCGGAAGGGAAAGCTGAATAGGTTTACCCT
>CAZHBR010000055.1:2501-3374 GCA_964530755.1 uncultured Oscillospiraceae bacterium
CCTTCTCATATTTAATTATACTTTCCTCCGAGACCCAAAACAGCGTATACCATTCATCGTTATTCACACACTTAAAGACAGGTTCCCCCGCTATTGCGGAATCGCGGTGCATATTAACAATAGATATGTCAAGGGCATCAATGCTTTCTTTTTCCAAGGCAGTCATCGCATCAGGCGTAAATAAGGTTTCCAGCCCGTCGTGGTAATAACTTATAACACAATTACCCGTTGCAGAGTAATTTTTCGAAGCAGGAGTAATGGCAAGAACCCGGGTGCCCTTGCGTATGTATTCGCCCTCTTCTATATAGTACTGTATTTTACCCGATTCGCCAGCCTTAATCACCCTTTCATCCCGGACAAAATAACAAGTAACCTTATCGGTGACGCGGATGCCGCCATACAAAACAAGGGAAGTTCGCGTCAGGGCTCCGGTAACTGCAGGGTATACGTAGATGATCAGAAACAACGCCAAAACGGAGATTCCAAACAGGTAGAGAATCGCTTTATTTACCCTATTAATTCTTTTGCCTTTATCCGCCATTCTTTTATCTAACCGATCATTTTAAATGCCTGAGCCAAATACCGTTTTCCTTCAGAAAATTCATCAGAACTTTCATTTCGTCCTTATCAAGTTCCCCGCTCCTTGTTAAAAAGTCATAAAATAAATCTGGCCGGCGTTCGTGGGTTATTCTAAGCGATTGCAAAAACCGCCATAGCCGGATTTGCTTATGATTGCCCGATAACAGCACATCGGGAACCTTTTGGCCTTCATATTCCCTTGGCCGCGTATAATGAGGATACTCAAGCAATCCGAAGCTGATAGATTCCTCCTTATGCGATTCACTGCTACCAAGCACACCGGGTACCATTCTT
>CAZHBR010000055.1:3384-8920 GCA_964530755.1 uncultured Oscillospiraceae bacterium
AAACAGCATCCATCACTACCATAGCAGGTAATTCTCCCCCGGTCAGAATATAATCGCCTATAGATATTTCATGAAGCGACCAACGCTCTATTATTCTTTGGTCAATCCCCTCATAATGCCCGCAAAGCAAAATCAATTCTTTTTCCAGCGATAATTCACATGTCAGCTTTTGATCCAGAAGTCTGCCCTTAGGAGACAAATAAATGACAGGGCCGGCAAAAGGGGACAATGCCCTAAGTGCGCGAAAAACCGGGTCGGGACTCATAACCATTCCTGCACCCCCCCCAAAGGGGGTCTCATCAGTCTTTTTATGTCTGTCCATCGAATAATCCCTGATGTTGACAACGTTTATATCGAGGACACCCCTATTTGCCGCTCTCCCGAGTATGCTGCCTGACACCGGTGCAAACATTTCTGGAAACAAGGTCAGAACATGAAAAATCATGGCTGCCTCAGACCTTCAATGAGATGCACTTTTACAACTCCTCCTCCTATATCGATTGCCTTAATAAATTCTTCGACTGCAGGAATCAGAAAAGGGTTTTTCCCGTCAAAGGGCGTGACCTGATAAATATCCTGCGATTTATTCTTAATCACATCGGACAGTATTCCCAGCTTTTCCCCCGTATCATCCTCCGTTACAGTCAATCCGATGAGATCTTTTACATAATAGGTATCGGAAGGCAGTGGCAAAGCGTCTGCTTTTAAAATGTAAATGTCGCAATCCCTATAGCGTTCAGCCGTCGATCGGTCATCAATTCCTTCCAGGCTGAGTACCGCTACATTTTTTTTATATCGCACTCCGCGGATGTTCAATTTTTCATTGCCGACCAAAACATATGGGACTTTTGAAAACTGATCCTTATCGTCCGTATAAAGATAGGCTTTCACCTCTCCTTTTATTCCGGCTGCACCCGTAATCCGCCCCAACTTAATCCGATCCATATCATACTTCCACTTCACTGCATAATTTCTACTGCAATTTTTTTATTTGCCTTTGTAGCGGCAGCCTTTACGACGACGCGAATTGCCCTTGCTATTCGTCCTTGCTTACCTATGACCTTGCCCATATCCTCCGGAGCAACTCTCAATTCAATTACGGTAGCAGTGCGGCCCTCAACCTCCCTGACATCCACAGATTCAGGATGTTCAACCAAAGATTTTGCTATCGATTCAACTAATTCAACCATACGATTTTCACCACTTTCTTTAGAGGCTTTCCTCTTTTTGGACCTCATCTGTATCCTCGGATACTAAAGAAGCCGATGGAAACGGTTTTGGGATTCCAGCTTTTTTAAAAAGGCTTTTTACCGTATCGGTAGGCTGTGCGCCGTCGGCTAACCATTTAACAGCTCTTTCTTCATCGATTTTAATTTCAACCGGCTTTTTTAAAGGATCATAATAACCCAGCTCCTCAATAAATTTTCCGTCCCTGGGGGAACGGGAATCTGCGACTATTACACGGTAGAAAGGCTTTTTCTTTGCGCCCATCCTCCTTAGTCTGATCTTTACTGCCATGTGTTTTTCCTCCTTGTAATTATAGATTGCATATCATATATGTAAAAGGTTTAGAACCCTTTAAACATCAGATTTTTCTTGCGACGCGATTTTGATGTGAATTGCTTCATCATTTTCTTTGTCTCTTCGTACTTCCGCACCAGCTGGTTGACCTTGGATACAGGAAGACCACAACCGGCGGCTATCCTTTTACGCCGGCTCGCATTCAAAATGCCAGGGGATTTTCTTTCCTTGAAGGTCATTGATCGAATAATCGCCTCCATATGGAGAAACTCTTTTTCACTTTGCTCCATATCCATGCTTCTTGCATCCTTGGCATTCACACCGGGCATCATATCCATAAGAGTCGACAGGCCCCCCATCTTGCGTATCTGACCAAACTGATCCAGAAAGTCCTCCAAGGTAAATTCATTTCTGCGCATTTTATTTTCTAACTCGGCGGCCCGGGTCTCATCAAATGATTCCTCAGCCTTCTCTATCAGGCTGAGCATATCCCCCATGCCCAATATCCGGGAGGCCATGCGTTCCGGATGAAAGGGCTCAAGCGCGTCAAGCTTTTCGCCCATACCTACAAATTTTACAGGCTTTCCTGTTACAGCCTTTATGGACAATGCAGCCCCGCCCCTGGAATCTCCATCCAGCTTGGACATTATTATGCCGTCAATGCCGAGCTTTTCATCGAAACTTTCTGCAGCATTAACCGCATCCTGTCCAGTCATTGCATCTACGACAAGAAGGATTTCATGCGGCTTTGATTGCTTTTTTATCCTTTGCAGTTCATCCATGAGCTCTTCGTCTATATGCAAACGGCCGGATGTGTCAATGATAAGCACATTATGGCCTTTGTACTCTGCCTCCTTATATGCCTCCGATGCTATTTTTTCCGGCTCTTTTATATCCCTCCTGCTAAAAACGGGCACACCTGCCTGGCGTCCCACAATCTCCAGTTGATCGATAGCCGCCGGGCGATATACATCACAGGCAGCCAGCATCGGATTTTTTCCCTGCTTCTTAAGATGCACTGCAAGCTTACCACATGTAGTGGTTTTGCCCGTGCCCTGAAGCCCCACCATGAGTATCACCGTGAAGCCTTTTGATGAGAAGGTCAGCCTGCTGCCTGTCCCCCCCATTAAATTCACCAGCTCTTCGTTTACAATTTTAACGACCTGCTGGGCCGGTGTTAAGCTTGACATTACCTCTTCACCAAGGGACTTTTCTTTAATTTTTTTGACAAACTCCTTTACAACTTTGAAGCTTACATCGGCCTCCAATAAAGCCAGTCTCACCTCTCGCATCGCATCGTTAATATCCGCTTCTGTAAGAAGACCTTTGCCTTTCAGTTTTTTGAATACTCCCAGGAGTTTTTCCGATAGCCCTTCAAAAGCCATACAATACCTCTTTTCCGTACCGGCTGATATCTATTCCTTCATTTCATTGATTATCGCTTTTATATCCTTAAGACGCCTTGTCAAATCTGAATTATCCTCATTGTCCTCGATCAGTTTTATTATGATTCTGCTTATGGATTCCAATGCGATTTCTGTTTTGGCAAATTCCTTTACAAGCCTGAGCCTGTCTTCATAAGACATGAGTTTTTCTACCGATCTTTTTAACGCCTCATGCACGCCCTGACGAGTGATTCCAAGCACTTCACCGATTTCGCTGAGACTGAAATTGTTTTCATAATAAAGACGAACTATATCCCGCTGCTTTTCGGGAAGCAATTCACCGTAAAAATCGTAAAGCATATTGATTCTGGAAACCCTATCGAGCATGTTTTTCCTTCTCCCTTTCCGCATGTTCAAAAATAACACATACAAAAAGGAATGTCAACCGTTTTACTTTACAGCATGCTTAAAAATTCTTTATTTTTTCTTCTGACGTGTTCCATGGTTGCAGGATCACCGTGTCCAGGATAAATAATGATATCATCCTCCCATCTATCGATAACATCTTTTACAGACAATCTCATCGAATCGATGGAACCGTCTTTAAGATCTGTTCTTCCTAGATCCACATTGAAAATTGTATCGCCCGTAAATGCAATTTTGCCCGTTGCGCAATAAAAACAAACGCTGCCTCGTGTATGACCCGGTGTATGCAGGATCAGAATGCTTTCCTCCGCTAAAGACAGGACCTGGCCGTGTCGCAATGTAAGATCCACATGATCTCCATAACTGTCCAAATCCTCCTCGTGCATAAAAACCGGGCACCCGGTTGCCTTCCTTATCGCCTCCGCACCGTCTGTATGATCGCGATGATGATGAGTCAAAAGTATGCCTTTTACCTTTACCTTCAGGCTGCAGAGTTTAACAATGAAGCGCCCGGGGTTATGTCCCGGGTCGATCACATATGCCTCTCCCCCCGCCCTGTCGTAAATTATATAGCCGTTGCCGCACAAATATCCGCCTGTTAAAATCTCAATAAGCATCCTGTCACCTCCCGCATATGATAACTGAAAACACTATTGATTTCAATAAAAATAGGGATATAATAGGGGAAGTAAATCGGACCGGCTAATATTGATGCGGACCTGTAAAAACAGAAAGAAAGGAGGATGCAAAGGATATAAAGGTTGCCTTGAAGGTAGCCGCTTCTTCCTGATCTAAAGGATTTAATGACGAGGATATCCTTGCAATGATTTTATGAAGATTGCCATCGTCGGTGCAGGAAAACTCGGAATCACCGTAACGGAAGCTTTGCTTTCTGGGGGAAACGAAGTAACGTTAATAGATAAAAATAGCGACCTGCTGCAAAAAGTCGGAAGCAGGCTGGATCTTTTAACCGTCACCGGAAACGGTAAAAATACGAAGCTGCTCAAAGAGATTAAAATAAACACATATGACTACCTGGTAGCAGCTACGGATGATGATGAAAAAAACATCGTCATATGCGCTTTTGCGAAAAAACTAGGCTGCTCTCACGTAATTGCCAGGATACGGGATCCGGAGCATGTGGGACAGCAGGAATTCATAAAAAAAGCCATGGATATTGATTTTATCGTGAATCCCGACTATTCTATCGCTTATGAGATTTATAAATACCTTGTTGAAAAATACACCTTAAGCGGCGGTTATTTTTCCTCCGGCAAAATAGCGGTAATTGAATTTCCCGCAAAGAAACTACCGATAATAATAGATAAAAAAATTTCTGAAGTAGCAAAAATGCTTGATGACATGCTCGTTACAGCCATATCAAGAAACGGTAAAATCATCATCCCAAAAGGCCCGACACAGGTTATGGAGGATGACATTCTTTACGTGCTTGGAAAGGAAGAGCACTGCCGGAAGCTCAGTGAAATCGTTCTTGAAAAGAATACTTATACGAATTTACAAAAAGTCATGATAGCCGGAGGAGGTAAAATCAGCTTCTACCTGGCTAAATTGCTTGCTGATTTCGACATTTCCGTCAAAATTATCGAAATCGATAAAGCACGCTGCCAGTATCTTTCGGAGCATCTAGAAAAAGTTCTGGTGCTCTACGGCGATGCCACCGACCAGAACCTGCTAGAGGAGGAAAACATAAACGATATGGATGCCTTTGTTTCAGTCACGGGATTTGATGAGGAAAACCTTCTTCTGGCCCTCTTAGCCAATCAAAAAAATATAGAGGATGTGGTTGCGAAGGTCAGCCGCAAAAGCTATGCCGAACTCATCGAAAAACTCGGTATCAGCATGGCCCTGAACCCTTTAGACATAACGGCTACCGGTATACTCAGATTCATTCAAGGATCTAAGATGATCATATTCTCCAAAATGATACAGGGTCAGGCCGAGTTCATAGAGATCAACATCGATCATAAAATGAAACTGCTCGGCACAAGAATATCCGAGCTGAACCTGCCCGATGGCATCATAATCGCCGCTATTCATAGAAATGAAGAAGCAATTATCCCTAAAGGGAACACCGTCATAGAGGAAAATGATCAGGTTATTATTTTATGCCTTCTTTCCGAAATACCCAGCCTGGAAAAACTGATACAAAACAGAAGGTGGAAACTCCCCGAGAAGAAACAGGG
>CAZHBR010000056.1:0-5552 GCA_964530755.1 uncultured Oscillospiraceae bacterium
CTTCAGACCACCGATTCCTCTGAGCTTTTTTTTCATATCAATTTTGCTGTATTCACCGCTATAGCACATATCGACTATGTATTGCAACGGAATCGAACCTGATCTTTCAGGCGAAAAAGGACCACCGTCATCTTCAATTGCATCGACAATCCGACCACGCTGATGCGCGGATATTGATATGCCTCCCCCAAGATGAGCAATAATAAAGTTCATCTCCTTGTAGCTGCTTCCCAGATTCTGTGCGACCTTGCGGGCCATTGCCTTCGTATTCAATACATGGCAAAACGGCTGTCTGATGATCTCGGGAATACCGGTGACCTTGGCAATCTCCCTCATTTCATCGGCTGACACAGCGTCATAAATATAGGCGGATACACCCGATTGTTTTGCTATCGCCTCAGCCAGCAAAGCGCCCAAATTCGACGCATGCCTTTGTATTGGCCCTTTTATGATCCTTCTTTTCATATCTTCATTTACAAAATAACCGCCCGCCTTTACCGGTGGCAGCATGCCCCCCCTACCTACAACAGCGGATAACAAAAGGTTTTCAAAGCCATTGTCTGCAAGGGTTTTTATAATTAAATTTTTCCTGACTTCAAATTCATCTTTTAAGCTTTCCCATGAAGCGATTTCAGCCGGACCGTGTTCGATCACCTGCATAAATAACCTTTTCTCATTTTTGTATAAAGCAATCTTAGTCGATGTGGACCCGGGATTAATCGCAAGAATCGTATAATCCATTCATCTTTCTCCTTTAACTACGTCTTTTTGAGGCTCAAGATAATGCCTAATGCAATTGATAATGATGCCGCCATTATGATCTGATATTCCGTCGGCAGCATAAAACTTATTGTGTGGGCGGGAATCCAAAAACATGGAATGGTTACCGCAATAGTAAAGCCGATAAGCGGCCCGAAATCTATATTTTTCACAATATTTGCAATAGGAAGTATCCTCTGATTGCAATGCTTCATTAAAATTGCCGTATCTGTAATCCTGTGAAAAATCATCATCGTGGGTGCAAAGATCATATTCATTAACAGACTGCATAAGAATGCGCCCCATAAACGACCGGGCATATTCATCAACAGTCCTGTCTCTAACGCATAATGAACCCCCACTGTGAAAACCCTGAACATCAGCGTGATAACAATTCCTAAAAAGCCCCATATGCAGGCCCTTATCACAAGGCCCACAGGAAACTCCCAGGATTTATTTGTCATACGCATTGCGATAAGTTCCCCCACAGTTGCCAACAGTGCAAATTTAATGAAACCCATAATAAAGGGATGGCTGCCTGTCACTGTTTTAAATACTTCCCTTGATGCAGGTATGACTAAAATCGCCATAAATACCATTATCGTAAGAATGCTAAAAAGCATTGGTGCAATTTTTCTGTTATCTTTAGTTTCTGCCATTGCCTCCGACTAATTCCTTTCCTGCTTTTAACGCCTTCAAATTTATATCGAGAAATGAGGGTTTTATGCTATCGGTTAAAATTTTTTCCCAATTTATCGAATCCAAATCCATAAGACTCACAATTGTACCAAGTAAAATAATGTTCATCACTCTTGGATTCCCTAATTTCTTTGCTTCCCTTGCAGCATCAATAACAATTGTAGGGACCCTTTGAAGCTCATCTATTATTTCATTTGGGTATGCGGTTTTACCCATTGCAACAGGCATAGGATTAATTTTGTAATTGTTAACTACGACCTTTCCATTAGGATTGAGATATTCGAACCACCGCAATGCCTCCATTTTTTCAAAGGATACCAATATGTCTGCGCCGCCTTTTTCAATCACAGGAGAGAAAACCTCTGTGCCGTATCTGATCTGTGAGGAAACCGACCCGCCCCTTTGTGACATCCCGTGTATTTCACTCATTTTTACATCATATCCCGCATCCATAAGACCCTGGGACAAAATTCTGCTGGCAAGTATAGTGCCCTGACCCCCAACACCTACAAGTAATATACTTTTAGTCATCCTGATTTGCCTCCTTTACTATAGCGTTTCGTTTACCGCATATCTGTGCGCATACACCACATCCGACACATTGCATGCTATCTATCGATACCTTCCTCCCGACAGAATCATATGAAAGAGCGGGGCAGCCGGATTTAAGGCATAACTTGCATCCGATACACAGATCGGGAATTATCTTGTACCTTTCCTTAAATACATCCTTGAATTCATCCTTATCGCTTTGTGAAAGCCTTTTAAGCACACATGGCCACCTGGCGATAATTACGGAAGGCTCCTGTAATTCTAATGCCCAATCCAGTGTTTCTTTTACTAGTGCAAGATTATTTGGATCGATAGTCCTAACATTTTCTGCGCCTAGCGCTTTTACTATTGTTTCGATGTCCATCGTAGGAGCATCTGACAAATCGGCATGGCGTCCTGATCCGGGATTCTCCTGATGCCCTGTCATACCGGTTATTCTGTTATCCAAAATCAGATTGATCGTTTTGCTTTGGTTGTATAACACCTCTATCAGTGAATTTATTCCCGTATGGAAGAAGGTTGAGTCTCCAAGGACCGACACCACTCTTTTGTTTTCATTTTTTAGATCGAAAGCGATTTGTGCACCATGACCGGTTGAAAAGCCGGCACCCATACATAGATTGAAATCAATTGCATTATAAGGTTCGGCAAACCCTAGTGTGTAGCAGCCGATGTCCCCCGCAACTACTATGTTCTTCCTTTTACCGAGCTCATAGAAAATGCCCCTGTGAGGACAACCCGCACAAAGAGTCGGTGGTCTTGGCACCACCTTGTCTGTATCAAAGGCGATTGTCGGAAGGCCTTGGCCGTGCACAGATTTTCTTATCACATCGGGAGTCAATTCGCCATATGGGGGGAAGGTGTTTTTACCAAAAGCTTTATATCCTAATATCCTCACTCTTTCTTCTATGTACGGGTCATTTTCTTCGATGATATATATCTTTTCCAACCCAGTGCAAAATTTGGAAATAAGCTCATCGGGAAGGGGGTTTGTATGACCCAGTTTTAAATAATTAACCTCATCGCCAAAAACCTCTTTCGCGTAACAGTAGCAGACTCCCGAGGCAATAACGCCCGTCTTCTTGCCGTTATCAAAGATCATGTTAAATTGAGAGTTATTTGAATGCACAGCAAGAGCGTTCATTCTTTCCTCTAAATCCTTTCTCATTTCCCGTGCAAAGGCGGGAACAGCAAGATACTTTCTGACATTCTTTTTATAATCTGTACAGTTTGCCTCAACCCTGCCCTGGCAATCAACGATCCCCTTTGAATGGCATGACCTTGTGGTCATTCTGATCATGACCGGGATATTATAATTTTCGCTTATGTCAAACGCCTCTTTCATCATAATTCTGGCCTCCCGGCTTGTTGATGGCTCCAGCATAGGTATTTTAACGGCTTTTGCATAGTTCCTGTTATCCTGCTCATTTTGGGAGGAATGCTGACCCGGTTCATCTGCTGAAATGATTACAAAGCCCCCATTGACACCGGTATAAGCGAATGTGAACATCGGATCCGCCGCCACATTCAAACCAACATGTTTCATGGATACCATCGATCTTAACCCTGCGATAGAAGCACCTATTCCGGCTTCCATTGCAACTTTTTCGTTAGGTGCCCACTCAGACCTTACTTCTTTATGCCGTATTATATTTTCCAGTATTTCAGTACTTGGGGTTCCCGGATATGCAGAGGCAAATCTTACCCCGGCCTCCCAAGCCCCCTGTACCAATGCCTCATTTCCAGTCATTAATTTTTTCATACATGCCTCCTTATCTCGCATCCCTAGGACAGTGCACATGCCATAACAATTGAATGATGCTTCCCCTCCGGGCTCTCTGCACGGGAGGTCATTACGATCGGATTTCTGCCGCCCAGTATTACACCTGCCATTTTTGCTTTGGCGCAGTAAATAAGCGTTTTCCCGATCATATTTCCGGCATCAATATTTGGAACAACAAACAAATCGGTTTCCCCGCTTATTCTGCTGTTCATTTTTTTATGTAATGCCGCTTTTTTATCAAGTGCCACATCTAAAGATATAGGACCCTCCATAATGCACGGCGTGAATTCACCATTATCGTTCATATCGACCAACTTTTGCGCATCTACCGTGGATGGTATTTTACTGTTGACAACCTCATTTGCCGACAGTACCGCAACATTTGGTTTTTCTATGCCTATTTTATTAAGCGCCGCAAGACCGTTATCTATGATGGCCTTTTTCAGTTCTACATCCGGATAGGTATTCATCCCCCCATCTGTATGGAATTGCAGTCTGCCATAGCCCAAAACCTCAAAGACTGCCAAATGACTTAAAACCTTTCCTGCTGCCAGCCCTTTTTCTTTGTCCAGCACGGCCCTTAAAAAATCGCTGCTGTTTACCAATCCTTTCATCAGAATATCCGCATGTCCCCGACTAACCGTCAAGGCCGCTTCAAGTGCCGCCTCGCGGGGATCGGAAAAATCTGCAATTTCAAAGCTGTTCCATTCTCCGCCAATCAACTTCAGAATTTCAGCCTTATTACCATAAAGAATACAATCAGCCAAACCTTGCCCTGTAACAATTTTTAGCGTTTCAATTATCGCATTATCTTCTGCCGCAGCTACTGCTATCCTTCTTTTTCTGCCGTCAAGTCTTTTTGCCAAATCTGATAACTTACTGTACATACGTATCTCCTTAACTAGTTTTTTAACGATTGTATTTGCCGGGTGCAAAACCCTTGTGCAAAGTTTTGCACCTGGCAATATGAAACCTATAGCATCCTATAAGTCTTTAGTCCATAAAATCGCTTGGTATAACCTTATACCCCTTCGATTTTACGAATCCCAGCACGATACCGATAACGGTCCACACTCCACCCAGAATGAAGGTGGCGGTACCTAAACCCGACCATACATAAAATATAATCAGCAATCCGATTAAAGGAAATAATATATATTTGATCACATTTATAAATCCCCTTTTCTTTTGCCTGATGTAAAAATGGATAAACACGGAAACGTTTATCAACATAAACGATGTCAATGCTCCGAAGCTTACAAGACGCAATAAATTCGTCTGGGGAACATGAGCAACAAATGCTGTAATGACACCGACCACAATCGTTGCATTTAACGGAGTTTGAAATTTGGGATGAACTTTAGCAAAGAATTTAGAAAGCGGTAGAGTATTATCCCGTCCCATGGAATAAATCACCCTTGCGGTGCTTGTTTGAACAACAAGAGCATTTGCTATTCCAACGGCGACAATTGCCACAACGACGAAGAAGTAGTATAGGGGGCTGCCGCCAACCTCCCTGGCAATATCGAAAAATGCCATATCAGGATTCAGATCTGCATAATTTGGATGCGCTAATGTTGCTAAATAGGATTGCAAAATGAACAGGGACCCGATGAGAAACAGTGTTGCTATAATGGCTCTGCCAACAGTTTTCCTTGGGTTTTCCACTTCTTCTGCTAAGGCAGTAATCCCGTCGAATCCCAAATATCCAAAGATTGCAATGGTTGTTGCTGATGCTATGAATTTCGGATTTATTTTT
>CAZHBR010000056.1:5562-5872 GCA_964530755.1 uncultured Oscillospiraceae bacterium
CCACCCACTCCATGCCCGTCTATAAATATAAATTTTACTGCCATTGTTACAAAAAACACTATGCAAATAAGCTCAAGGGCCAGCATTATCATGTTTGATTTTGCAGCTACGTTAATGCCCCTGCCGTTGATAAAAGTGATAATGGCAATGAATACCAACACCCATAAATATTCCGGTATGCCGGGTATCAAATATGAAGCCCATATACCGCCAAATGATACAAGCAAAGAAGGCACGATAATGTAATCGATCAGGATAATCCAGCCGGAAACAAAGCCCACATGTGGATTGATCGCCTTTCTGACAAACA
>CAZHBR010000056.1:5882-7009 GCA_964530755.1 uncultured Oscillospiraceae bacterium
AAACATATATGCGGAGCCGGTAAGGGGAAATTCCCCGCTAAGCCTGCTGTAGCTTAACGCAGTAAACAGCATTGCAAGCATACCGACTACATAGACAAGCGTAGCCAATCCCATAGTTTCTTGCGAAACCTCACCATAAACCTGAACAGGAGCTATCGGAAGAACTGTAATAAGCCCAAAGATAACCAGATCTCTCAATTTTAATGTTCTTCTTAACTCTTGTTTGTATCCAGCCTTCTCCATTTCTTGCACTTCAGTTAAAACAGTTTTATCATTCAATTGTTCCACCTCTTTCTATTACAGCCCTAAAACAATGCAAAAATACCGACAGAATACCATAACACTATTACACATCCTCCTTTTTTATAAACGACGATAACTATTAATGCAAAAGCCAAACAGCAAATATAATCCTTGTTTTACAAAGCCGAAATTGTACGCTTTATCAATGCTTTAACAATATTTATCTTGTATTTATTCTCTGATAATGCCATCGCCGTACACAATGCAATCTCTGCAGCAGCGGCCACCGAATCCCTGCAGACCTTTTTTCCAATCAGATAGGCCTCAGATTCATATGCTCTAAACGGCAGGGGTTTCACCGCCCCCAGCACGATCCTTATATCGCTGATCACCCCATTATTATCTTTAAAATTAACGGCGATTGACGCTATTGGAAAATCTATCGATTTCCTCGCCCTGTATTTTACATAGCTCTGCTTTTCAAAGGAATTTTCTTTTTTAATTTTTATGCTCGCCACTACCTCGTCCGGACTTAATACATTTGACCCGTTTATTGCCGCCGCGAAAAAATCAACCGCATTGATTTCTCTATGGGAAGTGATTATTTTTGCATCAAGTGCCACCAGAGCAACGGCTAAATCAGAGGGGCTGGATGCCACACATCCGCAATTGAAACACCTTTTTGCCTCGCTGGTCATTTGCTCGATCGTTATTCCGTCGGCATCCTCTTTATAAAGCTGTCTGTCACCGACTGATTTCATGGGATCCTTAACAGCAGTGGAATTATTAAGACAATATTCATCAAAGATCAAATCATCATGTCTTCCGGGTTTTTCTGTATCATATTCCTTACCTGAATCCTGTGCTAATTTCAGCAAATACGG
>CAZHBR010000056.1:7019-8712 GCA_964530755.1 uncultured Oscillospiraceae bacterium
ATCATATTCCTTCTCGCCAAGCAGATATCTATTCATCACCAAAGTAGTTTTGCGCGCGCCTGCAATCGCTTCAACCACAGTTGCAGGGCCTGACACCACGTCTCCTGCCGCATAAACACCGTCCACACTTGTAAAAAGACCCTCGTCTACAGCTATCGATTTGTTTTTATTCAATGAAACATGTCCATCAAACAGGCTTGCATCAATTTTTTGGCCTATCGCTGTAATGATACAATCTGCATATATAACCTTTTTGGTAGACTCATCAATTTTCACACTGCCTCGCCGATTTCCAGATGAAATACTTTTTACCACTTCTATACCGATTGTTTTACCGTCTTCGGCAATTATTTTAGTCGGAACCATAGAGGGGATTATCTTTACACCTTCTTCAAGCGCTTGATCAATCTCATCCTTATGGGCCGGCATCTCCTCTTTTGTTCTCCTGTACACTATGGTTACATCAGAACCGAGCCTTGCCGCAGATACGGCAGCATCGACCGCTACGTTTCCGCCGCCGATGACCACCACTTTTTCTCCGGGCTTTTTTTGGTTATCCGTACTGATATCGTATAAAAAATCCAAACCGGCAATGGCATTATCTTCACCTTCTATACCTGCATAATTTTTCCCCCAGGCGCCTGTACCGATGAAAACAGCGTCATAATGTTTTTTATAATCCTTTACCGTCTTGCTATCACCTTCATCAACGCCCATCACAAACTTGACGCCAATTCTTTTCAGCATTTCTACAATTTTATGTACAATATCCCTGGGCAAACGATAGGCGGGTATTGAATATTGAAGCATCCCTCCGGGTTTATCATTTTTATCGAATACCGTCACGTCATGACCCTTTAAACGCAGATAATAGGCCGCTGTTAATCCTGATGGCCCGGAACCGATTACAGCTACTTTTTTCCCAGATTCCATATCCGGCACGGCGATCAGTGTATTTTGGTTTTTAAGTATATAGTCTCCCATAAACCGTTCTATGCTTCTGATTGATACGGCCTCATCGTATTCATTGCGATTGCAGTCATTTTGACATAAATGAGGGCAGACTCTCCCTGTTACCGATGCGATTGGGTTGAATTTTAATAATTCTAAGGCCGCCCCTTCAAGATCACCTGCTCTGATCTTGTCCAGATATTCCGGAATATTGGTTCCATTGGGGCATGCTTTTTCACATGGATTAATACCTACCTTTACCGGTCCGTAAATAGAATGGTAAAGGTTATTCCCGACGAAGGCATTACATACCCCGCCACCCTTTCTAAGGCAATTGAATTTATTATCCGGATATCTGTAATACCAGCATCTCGGCTCCTGACATATATTCCCGCCGATAGTAGCCATATGTCTTATCTGCGGCGAGCCCACCGTATTGGCAGCCCGGGATAGCAAACTGTAATTCTTTACAATAAGGGGATCCGATTCAATTTCGGACAACTTCGCCATTGCCCCTATTTCAACCCCATCCTCCCCATGCTTTATATATGATAGGCCGGCATCTTTTAACGATACTAGGGTCTTTGGATAATCCTCATGAATCTTATGATGCAAAGTTCCTATGATATCGGTTCCCCCGCCTATGACCTTTCCTTTCCCATCCTTTAAGATTTTTGAAGCTGCACTTACAGATTTTGCTTTTGCATAACTAAATGCTTTCATGCCGAACTCCTCCTTTGCT
>CAZHBR010000057.1:0-8620 GCA_964530755.1 uncultured Oscillospiraceae bacterium
AAGAAGCGGGACATTGTCAATTTAAATACCTGATGGTATAATATCTTTGCGAATTATTTAAAATTTTACGTAGGAATCAAGGAGGATAATCCATGGCAATTGCAAGGGAGGCAAATAATTTTATTCATAATATCATAGATAAGGATCTGGAGGAGAAAACCTACGGGGACCGACCTGTTTATACACGGTTTCCGCCGGAACCGAACGGGTACCTTCATATCGGTCATGCTAAATCGATATGCCTGAATTTCGGGACAGCTAAAAAATATGGCGGCAAATGCAATCTTCGCTTTGATGACACCAATCCGGTCAAAGAGGAGGTCGAATATGTAGAATCCATTGAAGATGATGTTAGATGGCTGGGTTTTCAATGGGATAAACTTTTTTTTGCTTCAGATTATTTTGATAAAATGCTAAACTGTGCCTACGAATTGATTCGCAAGGGCAAGGCCTTTGTTTGCGATCTGTCGGCTGAAGAGATTAGGGAATATAGGGGGACCTTGACGGAACCCGGAAAAGAAAGCCCCTGGCGCGATCGAAGCGTTGAGGAAAATCTTTTTTTATTCACTGAGATGGTGGAGGGTAAATACGAGGACGGCGAAAAGGTTCTCAGGGCCAAAATAGACATGTCATCACCCAATATGAATATGCGGGACCCCGTTATCTACAGAATAGCACATGCATCTCATCACAACACCGGGGATCGTTGGTGCGTATATCCGATGTACGATTACGCCCATCCCCTTGAGGATGCATTTGAGGAAATAACCCATTCACTTTGCACCCTTGAGTTTGAAGACCACAGACCCTTGTACGAGTGGACGCTTAACGAACTGGAGTGGCCGATGCCGCCTCAGCAGATAGAGTTTGCAAGGCTCAATTTGACCAACACCATAATGAGCAAGCGGCATCTTAAAACACTTGTGGATCAGGGAGATGTTGAAGGCTGGGACGATCCCAGGATGCCGACAATAGCGGGTCTTCGAAGAAGGGGTTATACCCCTGCGTCAATACAGGATTTTTGTGACAGGATAGGCGTATCCAAGGCGAACAGCGTTGTGGATATGTCGCTTTTAGAGTATTGCATAAGAGAGGATCTAAAGGATAAGGTGGAAAACAGGATGGTAGTCCTTGATCCCCTTAAAGTAGTCATAACTAACTATCCTGAAGGGCAGACAGAAGAAATGGACATAGAAAACAGCAAGGAAAACGAGGCTTTGGGACATCGTAAAGTTTCTTTCTCCCGTGAAATTTACGTCGAAAGGGGAGATTTTATGGAGGTACCGCCTAAAAAATATTTCCGCCTGTTCCCAGGCAACGAGGTCAGGCTGAAAAGCGCGTATTTCATCACCTGTAACGAGGTTATAAAAAATGCCGAGGGCAAAGTGACGGAGCTTCGCTGTACCTATGATCCTGAAACTAAAAGCGGAAGCGGCTTCGAAGGAAGAAAAGTTAAAGGAACTATTCACTGGGTCGATGCTAATACGGCTGTGCGCATAAAGGTAAGAAATTACGGTTATCTGATGCTTGAGGATGAAAACGGCGAAAAGACTTTGAATTCTGATTCTGTTACAGAGTATTCGGCCTGTGCGGAGCCGGATTTGCTTACTGCGGACAAGGGTATGCGATTTCAATTTTTCCGCAATGGCTATTATGTTGCCGATGAAAAGCTTTGCAGCGACAGCGTAAAGGTGTTTAATCAGATAGTGGATTTAAAAAGCTCCTGGAGGAAATAGAGCTTGGGAGGCGAGATGACATACAGGGTTGAAAAGGATTCAATGGGAGAGGTTCTTGTTAAAAAGGACAAACTGTGGGGGGCCCAGACTCAGCGCAGTCTGGAGCAATTTAAAATAGGTTCCGAGAAGATGCCCAGGGAGGTAATCCGGGCATTTTCTGTACTAAAAAAGGCTGCGGCTCTTGCCAATTTAAAGCTGGGTAAATTGGATGAACGCAGGGCTTCGGTGATAATAAAAGTTTGTGACGAGATATTAACCGGAAAATGGGACGATCATTTTCCTTTATCGGTATGGCAGACCGGCAGCGGCACTCAAAGCAATATGAATGTCAACGAGGTTATAGCCAATCGCTGCAACGTTATATTGGACGAAAAAGCGGTTCATCCAAACGATCATGTCAATATGAGCCAAAGCTCAAACGATACGTTCCCCTCCGCAATGCATATTGCAGCGCTTACCGAAGCGGAGGACCGCCTGATTCCGGCGTTGGACAGTCTCGCAATGACTACGCTGTCTTTATCAAAGAAGAATGAGGATGTAGTTAAAATAGGCAGGACCCATCTGCAGGATGCGGTGCCGATCACCTTAGGGCAGGAGATTTCAGGCTGGCATGGGATGCTTTTGTCCGCGCGGGCCATGATTACAGATAATCTTGGATATGTAAAGGATCTGGCAATGGGCGGCACAGCGGTGGGGACGGGCCTGAACTCTCCTAAGGAATTCGGAGAGCTTACCGCCGGCTATGTCAGTGAAATTACAGGCAGACATTTTGTTACCTCCTTCAATAAGTTTCATGCGCTGACCTCCAAGGACGGCCTTGTCGTTTTCCACGGATCACTGAAGGCTTTGGCTGCAAATCTGCACAAGATAGCAAACGATGTTCGATGGCTGGCAAGCGGTCCAAGATGCGGAATAGGAGAGATAAGCATTCCGGAAAACGAACCTGGAAGCTCTATCATGCCGGGTAAGGTAAATCCTACCCAGTGCGAGGCCCTGTCTATGGTATGCTGTCAAGTGATGGGAAACGATGCGGTGTTGGGTTTTGCGGCATCCCTTGGCAATTTTGAGCTGAACGCTTATATGCCGGTGATAATTCATAACGCGCTCCAATCCATCCGCCTGCTGTCTGATGCGATGAATTCATTTAATGAAAATTGTGTGAAGGGGATAAAACCCGACCATGAAAGGATTTCTGAAAACCTGGATAAATCGTTGATGCTGGTAACTGCTTTGAGTTCCCGTATCGGATACGATAATTCTGCACTCATAGCGAGGCACGCTTATGAAAAGGGACTAACCTTACGGGATGCGGCCGTTTCATTGGGTTTTTTAGATGCGGAGGAATTCGACCGCCTGGTGGTTCCCAAAGAGATGACAGGGATTTAAATGAGAGGGGTGTAGCGATATGAATAAAAGCAAGGAGTACATTTTAGGCTATTTGCAAAGGGCCAGGCAGGCGCAAAAGGAATATGAAGGCTTTACACAGCAAAGAATCGATGAGGCAGTGATGGCCGTCGCAAAGGCTGTTTATGACAATGCGAAGGAATTGGCAGCCCTCGCAGTTGATGAAACCGGTATGGGTGTAGTCGCTGACAAAACGGTAAAGAACAAAAGCAAGGCAGCCACCATATGGAACAGTCTGCGGGGGAAAAAAAGTATCGGCATAATAGAGCGGAATTCCGATACCGGTATAGTAAAGGTAGCCAAGCCAATAGGTGTTGCAGCGGCTATTACACCAAGCACGAATCCGATTGTGACCCCTATGAGCAATGCGATGTTCGCGCTGAAAGGCGGCAACGCCATAATCATAACGCCCCATCACGGTGCTATTTCATGCAGCACCAGGACGGTGGAAATGATTAATTGCGCCTTGGACAATCTGAAGGCTCCTGAAAACCTGATCCAAATATTATCTGAACAATCAAGGGAGAATACCAGGGAATTGATTTCTCAGGCTGATGTCGTCATAGCCACCGGAGGTGCGGGAATGGTTAAAGCCGCGTACAGCAGCGGCAGACCGGCTCTTGGGGTAGGAGCGGGCAATGTTCAATGCATTGTTGACCGGGATGCGGATTTTAACGATGCCGTACCTAAGGTTATCGCCGGAAGGGCTTTCGATAATGGAATTATTTGTTCCGGGGAACAATCTGTCATAATACCGGAGGATCAGTTTGACAAGATCATTAAAATATTCGAGGAAAACGGTGCCTGGATGATATCCGATCCAAAAGAGAGGGACATGCTTCGAAATGCCATATTTCCAGATGGGGCAATGAATCGGAAGCTCGTGGGTCAATCAGCTCATGCTGTGGCGGAATCGGCGGGCATAGAAATACCTCGCGGTACTAAAATAATTTTAGCGGAGGCAGAGGGGAAAGGAATTGAAGATTTGCTTTCAAAGGAAAAAATGTGTCCGGTTCTGTCGGTGTACCGGTACGGTGATTTCAGCGAGGCTGTTCAAATTGCGGAGGCTAATTTAGAGGCGGAGGGTAAGGGACACAGCGTAGCAATCCACTCCTTCGATGACGCCAATATTGAATATGCAGGTGAACGGCTCAGCGTATGCCGGTTTTTAGTCAACCAATCCTGTGCCAGCACCGCAGGAGGAAGTTTTTTTAACGGACTTGCTCCCACCAACACATTGGGCTGCGGATCATGGGGCCACAACAGCATATCTGAAAACCTGACCTATAAACATCTGATCAATATTTCGAGAATTGCCTATTATATGCCGGATAACCACATGCCGGATGAAGAGGAGCTTTGGAGACATGGAAAGTGAATCGCATAATGCAATGCATCCTGAAATGAGTTCACCAGCGAAGGCAGGTTCTTATATCTGCCTTCTTTTAATGCCCCTTCTAAAATCGATGCCCGGCGGCTGAGCGTAACCATGCCCAGCGTCAACGCTATGCCGTGTACGGAGTGAACAAGGATATAGGCGTTTTCGTAGTTGTTATTTTCAAGGTAGTCTGTAAGTCTGGTGCCTGTCTTTTGATGATTGACCTGAAAGCGTTCCACATACTTATGATAAAGCTGCTCTGCGCCTCCCAAATTGTTTATGGCTTCGTCCTTCCCCGAAAAGGGATCATAATTGTAAAATTGCTGCATCACCAATCCTCCTGTAAGGAAATTCTCCTTCTAGAATTCTATTCCGTCCAGCTTCAGGATATCCGTCATTTTACGATATTATGCCTTTATTATCGGTTAATTATTAATATTTAGCCAAAATTTCGATTTTATCTTCATATTTACTGCTTTTTAGGGATATTGCAATAATATAATAGGGGGTATACTGCTGTAAAGGTCATATAGTGAATTTTTTTTCTGTTTTTACAATCAATTTCGACAATTATTTTCACGGCTTTTACGGTCAGTGAATTTGTGCTATAGTAAAGTCTGGGTATCGGGAGATTATGGGATGAGAAATATACTTCTTACGATAGAATACGACGGCAGCTCTTTTTACGGCTGGCAAAGACAGCCCGAAAGGAGGACGGTACAGGGAGAACTTGAACGGGTGCTTTCTTTGATTACCGATAGCGATGTGGCCCTTGAAGGGGCCGGCCGCACCGATCGGGGAGTACATGCCAGGGGGCAGAAGGCTTCCTTTCGCGGTGAATTTGGCATTCCCGCAGACAGGATACCTATAGCAGCTAATAATATATTGTCAGGTAAAGGTAAATTCGCAACAGGTGATGTGCGCATTATTAAGGCGGAAGATGTTCCGCCGGAATTTCACGCCCGGTTTGACTGCGTAGGTAAAACTTATAAATATGTTATACGCAATGCAAAAGATCCTGATATAATGAGGCGTAATTACAGCTATTATGTTAAAATACCTCTTAATATAAATATCATGCAAGAGGCGGCGCGTTATTTAATCGGCAGGCAGGATTTCAGAGCTTTTATGGCGGCAGGGGGAAAAGAGATGGAATCCACCGTACGAAATATTTATCGGGTCGAAATTTTTGGAAATCCTTTGATGGGATCGGATAAGATGCTGACCGCCGAGATAACCGGTGACGGTTTTCTTTACAATATGGTCAGAATCATAATGGGAACCCTTGTGGATATAGGTGCGGGAAGAATGCCGGGAAACAGTCTTCCGGGGATAATTGCAGGCCTTGACAGAAGAAATGCAGGTCATACAGCCCCGCCCGGGGGTTTATATCTTAAGAAGGTTTTTTACGATATGGAGAAGATGATAAATGAGAAAGAGTTACAGGAGGGTGCACCAAAATGAAAATTAAGGATATGTTTGAAAAGAAGAAAACTGTAGTATCTTTGGAGATATTTCCTCCGAAAATAGGTGCACCTTTAGAAGGTATTTACAAAACGCTGGATGAACTGTCTGATTTATCTCCTGATTTTATAAGTGTCACATACGGGGCCGGCGGCAAAGCCAAGGACCGAACTGTTGAGATAGCCAGGAAAATTAAAAATACATACAAAATAGAAAGCCTTGCCCATTTAACATGCATTTCTGCTACAAGGGATCAGGTAGAGGAAATAATCACCGAGATGCTTAATGGGGGCATAGAAAACATACTGGCAATGAGGGGGGATATTCCTGAGGATCCTGATTTTGAATTCCCGAACCCTCTTCACTATGAGCATGCCTGCGATCTGATCACGGATGTTCGGGCTCTTGGTGATTTCTCGATAGGGGCTGCATGTTACCCCGAGGGGCATGTGGATTGTGAAAGCAGGGTTAAGGACATAAAATACCTCAAGGAAAAGGTTGACAGGGGTGTGGATTTTCTCATCACCCAGCTGTTCTTCGACAATGAACTCTTTTATCGTTTTTTAGATGAAATTGATCTGGCAGGCATCGATGTGCCCGTTTCTGCAGGTATTATTCCGGTTTTGAATAAAAATCAGATTCTGAGGATAACGAAGCTGGCAGGCTGTGCCATACCCCCGAAGTTTCAAAGGATATTGGATCGCTACGAGGATAATCCTGCTGCGCTAAAGGAGGCTGGAGAGGCTTATGCCATAGAACAGATAATCGATTTGATGGCCTACGGTGTACGAGGCATACATCTTTATACTATGAACAAAGCCGATACGGCAAGAAGGATTCTTAAAAACATTGAAAATATCAGAAGTCTGCAGCAGTAGATAAGGGGGCGGGATATGAAGAGGCAAAGTATCCGCGAGGAATTGAAAAAACGCATCATCGTCGGCGATGGGGCTATGGGAACGATGTTGGAGCGGTACGGTCTTGGAGATGTACTGCCTGAGGTGCTTAATTTTACACATCCTTCGGTGGTTGAAAAAATACATCGGGGCTATCTGGATGCCGGAAGCGATTTTGTGTGTACAAACACTTTTGGCGCAAACAGCTACAAGCTTTCCAAAACAGGATACGATGCGGATCGTGTGATAGCCCAGGCGATAGCCATTTCAAGAAAGGCGGGGGCGGCCTGGACAGCTTTGGATGTGGCTCCTGTAGGTAAGTTAATGGAGCCTACGGGGACTTTATCCTTTGATGAGGCCTGTTTTTTGTTTGGCCAGCAGATTAAAGCAGGGATACGGGAGGGGGTCGATCTGATCGTCTTTGAGACCTTCACCGATATTTACGAATTGAAGGCTGCCATTATAACGGCGCGGGAACTGACTGATCTTCCCGTATTTTGTTCTGTAAGCTTTCAGGAAGACGGCAGAATGCTTATGGGTGCCGATCCTCTCTCTGTCGTTAATATATTGCAGGATTTGGGCGTTGACGCATTAGGGGTAAATTGCTCCCTTGGACCTGCACAAATGATGCCTGTTGTTTTAGAGATGCTTCGATGGTCGAAGCTGCCGGTGCTTGTGCAGCCTAATGCGGGTCTTCCGCGCATAGAAGGATCAAATACGGTCTTTGATGTGGGGGCGGAAGAGTTTTCAAATACGATGGAAAAGATGATCGATGCGGGGGTTCGGATAGTGGGGGGCTGTTGCGGCACCGATCCGGAATACATAAGCAGACTCGCCTCTTATGCCAAAAGCATAGAAGGCTATTGCCCTCCAAGGGATTACGGCGGACCCTTTACGGCTGTGAGCTCCGGCACAAGGACGGTCATGCTCGGGGAACGGGTTCATGTCATAGGAGAGCGTATCAATCCTACGGGAAAAAAGCTTCTTAAAGAGGCTTTGAAATCGCAGAATCTGATATATATTGAAAAAGAAGCGCTAAATCAGGTCAGGGCGGGCGCAGACATTCTTGATGTCAATGTGGGGCTTCCTGATATAGATGAAAAAGCGATGATGGAGGCGGCAATCCGGCATATATCGGCTGTTACGGATGCGCCTTTGCAAATAGACAGTGCCGATCCCGGGGTTCTTGAGGCTGCTGCAAGGATCTGCAACGGTAAACCTATATTGAATTCTGTGAACGGTAAACAGGAAGTGATGGACAGTGTGTTTCCGATAGTAAAGAAATACGGGACGAATGTAATCGCATTAACACTGGACGATGAGGGGCTGCCTGCCAATGAGCAGGCGCGCTTAGATATTGCGGAGCGCATAATCAAAGAGGCGGGAAAATACGGGATCGGAAAAGAACGGATACTGCTTGACTGCTTAACACTGACCGTTTCGGCCAGGCAGGATGCAGGTGCCGATACCCTGAATGCGGTTAAAAAAGGCGTAAAGAAATTCGGCGTCGAGACGGTTTTAGGCATCAGCAATGTCTCCTTCGGCCTCCCAAACAGAAAGCTTATCAACAAGACTTTCCTTGCTATGGCTTTGGAATCGGGGCTAACGCTTCCGATCATCGACCCCCTGGTGCCGGAATACATGGACATCATCAGGGCTTTTGAAGCTTTATCGGGAAAAGATAAGGATTGCGGGGACTACATTTTGCAATACGGCGGGAAGAAGGATCCTGCCGTGCAGAA
>CAZHBR010000058.1:0-8602 GCA_964530755.1 uncultured Oscillospiraceae bacterium
CCACTGTGGGATTTCTTAGCTTCCGCTCTGTGGTAATTCTATTTTACCAAACATACGTAGGAACTCATATAAAAGCGGGGGCTCATAATACATCTGAGCCGGCATACAGTAGAATAAGCATTAAGTAAATGATGGTAGCTATAGCTGTATTCACTCAGGTGCGGCTCCACGACAGGTGTTATCACCTGCACGATTGCCTGCTCTATGATTCTGTCTACCACGCTTGGTATCCCCAGTTTCCGTATCCCACCAGATGGCTTTGGTATTTCTACACGAAGGACAGGTTGTGGTTTATGCTTTCGATTTCGGATACGCTTTTTGATACTCGGCCAATTCTTCATAAGATATGTATGTACTTCATCTACAGAGATTCCATCCACTCCGCCTGCACCTTTATTGGCTTTCACCTTCTTGTAGGCTTGGTTCATGTTTTCGCGGCTAAGTATCTGTTCCATCAGTTGGCTCACACTCGTCTCCTATTCTTGTTTGCTTTCGTGCACATCAGCTCTAACTCCTATGAATCTTTCACTCCGTTACGACTTTGTTACTCCGATTCTCATCAAGCCTATGCACTCACATTCTTAAGTCAATTTGACCTTGAATTGTTCGACCCTTCCTGATTTCTCAGTACTATGGTCTCTGCTGACTTCTCACAGTTCGTTGTTACTACGGATTTCTCCGCCTGTGAGACCTCACGGGATAAGCCATCAATCTTTCCTCGTCTACCTGCCTAATCTACCTGCATGGGTTACGGTTGCCTTTTGGACTTCACCGCTTCTCGCCGGCTTATCCGCCATGCAAGCCTTGGTATTAGGTTTCTGTTCGTCAGGCTACGATTTCGCTATTGCTTCTTCTCTCCCACACCTCGCAATGTGAAACTTGCAAATCGCTTTGAGGTTCGTCGGCAACTACGCCCCTTGTGGACTTTCACTACAGATTGACGGCATGCCCGTCATACGAAAAAATCCACCGGCATAGACCGGTGGATTTACTATACAAAAAAGGGGCTTACTCTTTATAAAGTGTAAGCTCCTGAAAGGCGCGGATTTACTGGCTTTAAAACCAATAAATCTATACTACCTTTTATTTTTGGTGCGGTTGAAGGGACTTGAACCCTTACCCTCACGGACACGGCCCTCAACCGTGCGCGTCTGCCGATTCCGCCACAACCGCAGAATTATATCATTTTCGCCACGTGTTTCATAATACCTTTTCCCCTGTATTTTGTCAAGGAGATTTATGCTCTTTTTCCTCTATTTCATAATACAAACTGAGGTTTTCACAGCCCCTGTATATATCGTTAAATTGTGGATTCGGTGTTCCTTTAATATGGTCAGAAATTATCAGTCCGTAGGTTTTATAAAGAATGCAGCAATACGGTATTTCTTCGGAAAGTACCTTTTCTATTGCGCCGTAAACCTGGCGCTTTTCATTTATGCTTATTGGGGATTGCATCTGATCCAATAGAATATCCAGGATAGGATTAGTATAACTGATGGGATTGGAATAACCGGAATGAAGCAATGGCCTCATATCATATGTTTCCCTTATACGATAGCCCCCCATGAATATATCGTATTTCCCTGCGGATAAAGCCTTGCTGTAGTCATCCCAGTTTAGTATGTTCAAAGTTACCGAAATTCCCATCTTACCTAATTCCGACCTGATCATCGATGCTGCATGCCTTCTTGCCTTATCTTCTTCATTTACCAGCAATTGCAGCGACAGGCCCTTATATCCGGCCTCTTCCAACATCAGTCTGCCTTTTTCCGTATCATAGGACAAAGAAGATTTTTCGAGCGAAACCCCAAGATAATTGGGATAATATATTGAGGGATGAAGGATTCCGCTATTTAAGTAGCAGGTCTCTAGAATTTTCTCCTGATTTATCCCGTATGAAATGGCACGCCTTACTTTTTTATCCCGCAGGGCCTCGTTGTTGAAATTGAAGCCCAGGATCTCTGCCTCATTTGAAGGAAACGATAGAACCTTAACGGCTTTGCTGTTTATCATTGTTTCTCTATCTGCATCCTTTAAAAAAGACATATCGATTTCGTGTATACTAAAAAGACTAACGGCCTCAATTTTCCCCGGAACAAATTTAATTACTATAGTGTTGGATGGCGTATTGCCCCGGTAATTTGGATTTCCCTTCAATTGAATTTCTGTCATTTTTTCAATAGAAGTAACTTTGTAGGGACCTGTTCCAATCGGGAAAAAATCCTCTGTCATTTTTTGAACATCCCTGGGGTTTTTACCGGTAGCTGCAGGGATTATAGGGAAGATCAAATTTTCGATGGCCACATTTTGAGGTTTGGCATAGGTGATAATTAAGGTATTATCGTCTATTATTTTAACCGCTTTAATATTTTCCACATATGGATCGTAAATTGATTTACCTGTATTTAAAACACTTAAGTATGCCTCTATGCTGAACTTTACGTCAGCTGCAGTGAAAGGAGTGCCATCCTGCCAAAGAATTTTACGCTTCAATTTGAGTGTAATTGAGCTTCCGTCTTCAGCGTAACTGTAATCGCTTGCTAAAACTGCCCTAGGCTCCAGTTTTTCATCTAGTTCGAAAAGGCCCTGATAAATCAGCTTGTTTATATAATAGGTGTCCTCATCCTTTGATATTACGGGATTCAATGTCCTGATCCTTTCCATTGGCAAGGATATGACATCGGAAGTGACCATCTTTGGTTTATCAGAATCAATGACACCGAGCAAACCAGGCCCCGCTTCGCATCCGCAAAAGGTTATCATTAAAAACAGGCTGAGGAGCAGCCCTATCTTACTAATGCATTTCATGATGTTGTTTTCTCCTCAAGGACATTGAGCAATGAGTCAATCTGTTCGTACAGCTTTGTTTTGTTTCCTGAATTATCGAGAATAAAGTCGGCCTTTTCATTGCGTACGGCATCATTTAGCTGGTTCATCATTCTGTTTACAATTTCCTCTCTGCTTAAAAAATCTCTTTTCATAACCCGTTTGATTCGGGTTTCGATATCTGCATCGACGACGATCACCTTATCCATGCAGGCATCCCATCCTGCCTCAAATATGAGGGGGGCGTCAACAAACAGAATACCCTTTTCAGTATAGCTTTGGCTTTGCTCTCTGATAACATCAAATATCTTTTTATGCATTATTTCTTCCAAGGCTCTTTTTTTAGCGGGATCTGTAAATATCAGCTGCGCCAGTTTCCTCCGGTTTAGCGTTCCGTCGGGATTCATGACTTCTGAACCGAAAGCTTTTTCCACCTTTTTAATTGTTGGTGTATTCGGTTTTAGCAGCCCTTTTCCTATCACGTCCGCATCCAGCACACGATACCCCTTATCGATAAGATATTTTGAAACAGTCGATTTACCGGAACCTATACCTCCGGTTATTCCGATAAGCCCCATAAAGCCCCCCTATTATTTAAGTTCATACCAATTCTTTCCGCTGTTAAGATCAACTGTCAAAGCTACGCTCAGCCTGACTGCGCCGGTCATATTTCTTTCAAGCAGTTCTTCAACCTCCTCCAGTTCCTCTTTATGGGTTTCTATTATCAATTCATCGTGAACCTGGAGGATTAATCCCGATTTTAATTTTTTCTTTTCCAACTCCCCGTGACACAAGATCATAGCCATTTTAATAACATCGGCGGCGCTGCCTTGGATCGGGCTGTTCATGGCAAGGCGCTCACCCGCCTGTCGAACCATATAATTTGATGCATTTATTTCAGGTATGTTCCTTTTTCTATTCATAATAGTCGTGACATAACCATGTTGTTTTGCATATTTTATTTGATCATCCAGAAATTGTTTTACCTTCGTATGCTTTTCAAAATAATCGCGAATGTAGTTTTCGGCCTGCTTTCTTGTAATGTGAAGCTCCGTGGAAAGACCAAAGCTGCTCATTCCATAAATCACGCCAAAATTTACTGCCTTGGCGTTGCTTCTCAGCTGCTGCGTCACTTGGGATTCAGGTACCCCAAACACCCTGCTCGCCGTTGATTTGTGTATATCCCGGCCTTGATTGAAAGCCTCTATCAAAGACGGGTCTAAGGACATATGTGCAAGAATTCTTAGTTCTATCTGAGAGTAATCCGCTCCAAGCAGAACATAATCATCGCTTTGGGGAATAAAGGCTTTTCTCAGGCTTCTGCCCGTTTCCTCGCGAACCGGTATATTTTGAAGGTTGGGCTCAGTGCAGCTGATGCGTCCTGTGGATGTCACTGTCTGCCGGAAATGAGCGTGTATGCGTCCGTCTGTATGTATCAGGGGCAGCAATCCTTCTACATATGTTCCCTTGAGCTTGGATATTGTACGGTATTCCAACACCAAATCTATTATAGCATGATGGTCCCGCAGGTTTTCCAGGACCTCCGCATTGGTAGAATACCCTGTTTTTGTCTTTTTCCCGACAGGAAGGCCGAGTTTTTCAAAGAGAACCTCTCCAAGCTGTTTGGGCGAATTGATATTGAATTCACACCCTGCCATTCCATATATTTTTGTTGTCAGCATTTCAAGTTGCATTGATAAAGACCTGCCTGCGCTTTGCAGCTCCTGTTTATCTATTGCAAAGCCCCTGGCTTCCATAGATGCCAAAACGGGTACTAACGGAAGCTCCACATCCTGAAACACCGAAATCAGGCCCTCTGACTCTAGTTTCGTGTTCATTGCCATACGCAGCATTTCCGCAGTCTCGCACCAATTTATACCGTATTCATCATACCGTATTTTTACACCTTCAAAAATTCCCAACTGAACATTATCAGCTGTATAAGCCTCTATACTTTCAAAGTTTTTATGAAAGTATTCTAGCGAAAGAGATTTTATGTCGTAGCTACTTCGTTCCGGCTGAATCAAATATTGGGCGATCGCGCAGTCAAATGATACTTCAGGCAAATCCTTATGTTGCAGGCTTCTTAGCACATAATAATCCTGTTGAAGATTATGGCCATAGACCGTTATATTTGTATCATAAAGAAACTGCATCAGCGATTTTATAGCTTCAAGAAAACGGCCGTCGATGTAGCAGTGGCTTTTTTCTGTCATAAAAGCTGCGCCATAAATCTCGGGTATGCCTATATGATTATTATCGCTCATAACTTTCATGCAGACATCTTTGCTGTCTTTAAATATTTCTTTGATTGATTCAATGTCCGCTTTTTTATCTATGCATTTCCTTTCCCGTTTTACTGGTGCTGCAACCTCTGCTTTTTTGACACTATCCGCCTTAGCGGGTTTCATTTTCCTTAAAAAACTGTTGAACTCTAATTCCTTGTATAGATCGATCAGCCTCTTGTAATCAGGTTCTTCAAGGACGAAATCGTTAAAATCCGTTTCAATTGGCACATCGGTATGGATCGCTGCAAGGCGTCTGCACATCAACGCCAGCGTTGTATTGTTTTTTATTTTTTCCCTCAGCCCTTTAGCGGTAATATTATCGGGGTTCGCCACCAGATTTTCTATGCTTCCGAATTCATGAATGAGCTTTTTCGCTGTAACCTTGCCGACCCCCGGTATCCCAGGGATATTGTCAGAGGGATCACCCATCAGACCCTTATAATCTATAAATTGATCGGGAGTGAAGCCGTATTTTTCTATGATCGCTTCAAGGTCGTAAAGTTCGAATTCGGATATCCCTTTTTTTGTAATCAATATTTCTGTAGTTTCTGAAGCAAGCTGCAAAGCGTCCCTGTCACCTGTAATAATCAATGAATGAAAATCTAAAGCCTCTCCCCTTTTTGCCACGGTGCCTAATATATCGTCAGCCTCAAAGCCGTCAATTTCAAGAATTTTAATGCGCATAGCCTCCAGTACTTCCTTCAGAACAGGCAGCTGCATTGCCAATTCGCTAGGCATTCCCTTCCTGTCCGCCTTATACTCCTTATATTCAATGTGCCGGAAGGTAGGAGCCTTTCTGTCAAAAGCCACTACCATATGAGAAGGTTCATATTCCTTCAATATTTTTTGAAGCATATTAAGAAAACCGTACACTGCATGGGTGTACAGTCCGTCTGTTGTAATCATAGGCCGTCTGATTGCATAGTATGCCCTGTTTATGAGACTGTTTCCATCGATTATGACAAGCCGTTTATTCTTCGCGCTCATAAAATTCCCCTCCATCTTCAATGAGGTTGATAGTTCTGTTTACCGGATTCCCATCTTTATCGTTTAAAATCAGTATCTTGAAATTGATCTGATTTGTATCTTCATTCTTCTCCTTTGATATAATCTTAAAATCTGCAAAATTTAAATACACCCTTATACTTTCTTCTTGGTCGGAAATGGCATTATTAAACCTGTACGCGCCCTCGCCGGAGTCAGACGCCTCTTTTGATTTCGGCAGTGAAGACAAATCATCTGCTTCGTCTTCGGCAGTTACATTGTAGCTGCCCGCAGAATTTATGTTGTGCAGATCGATGCCCGCAGGATCATTATACATGGTATAAAACATAATGCCAACCGCAATGAAAGCCGCAAAAGAAAAACCAATACCGAAGCGTTTCTTTAAAACATTCGAATTCTTTCCCGCATCATTGCGGGCCTTTTCAATATGCAATTTTTGCCTTAAACTATTATTAAAATCGGTAGGCAGCTCTCTTTCCGGTATATTGTTAAGGATATCCTTTATGCGATCGATATTATATTCATTTCCATTTCGTTCTTGATCCTTCATAGATACCCTCCTTTTCTCCGATATAGGTTAGACGAACAAGGAATCATTTTGTTCCGAAATGTACTCTTTAAGCCTGGATCTGGCTCTGTTAATTCTGGATTTTACAGTTCCGATGGTACAACCAAGAATCTGGCCGATTTCCTTATAGGAAAAGCCCTGAATGTCTCTAAGAATGATCACGAGCCTTTGATCCTTCGGCATTCTATACAAACAGTTTAAAATCATTTCAGATGTTTCATTTTTTTCCAGAATTTCTGAGGGAGAAGGGTCATTGCCGGAAACTTGAATGACAGATGCACCATTTTTTGTATTACAGTCAAGGCTTTCGGTTATCATCCGGCTTTTTTTTCTGAGAAAGTCGTTACACGTGTTTACCACAATTCGGTATACCCAGGTGTCAAATCGGCTTTTACCTTTAAATTTATGAAGATTCAAAAAAATTTTTATAAGACTTTCCTGCAGGACATCTCCTGCATCTTCTTCGTTTCTAAGATAATGAAGTGCCGTGTTGTATGCTTTTGTTTTGCAGCCTTCTATCAATAGCACAAAGCTTTCTTCATCTCCCAGTCTGGCTTTATTTATCATTTGGATCAACAGGCATTGTTTACTCTTTCCCTGCAAAGATTATTTTGGTATACTCGATTATAGCACACAGAATAAGGAGTGACAATTATGTACGATTACCATGTTCATACGGACTTTTCAGCTGATGGAAAGGCTCCAATGACAAAAGTGGCTGAAGCCGCCGTCTCGGCGGGGATATCCGAAATCGCAATAACAGATCATTTTGACCCGGACTATCCTATCTCGGAATGGCCTTCCACTCTTGACTTTGAATCATATCATCGCGAGATGGAGAAGGTCGCTAAACGTTACAAAGATAAAATTAAGATAATAAAAGGTATAGAAATTGGTATACAGCACGGTAAAACTCTTGAAAAATGCCGACAAGCCGCCAAGGCGTACGATTACGATTTTATCATAGGTTCATTTCATTGCGCAGAAGGCTTTGAACTGTCCTGCGGGGATTTTTATGAAAATCGAAGCCCTGAAGAGGCCGCTTGCGCATTTTATCGCTACAACCTTAAATGCCTTGAGGACTTCGATGATTTCGATGTATTAGGACATATAAATGTCGTAGATCGCTACGGACCGGGAATACCGGAGGATGCCAGCTATATGGATGAATTTTCGGATGTCCTTAGGCTGCTCATAGAAAAAGGCAAAGGCATCGAAATAAATACATCCTCTTTCAGATATGGAATGGGCATCAGGACAACCCCGACAAAGGAAATGCTCAAACTCTACAAAGATCTGGGCGGCGAAATCGTCACAATAGGTTCTGACGCGCACAGCCCCAAGGATGTGGCATACGCTTTGGATTGGGGCTGCGAAATGCTCAAAAGCGCAGGTTTTAAGTATCTTACAATTTATCGGAATCGCTTTCCCGAATTCATAAATCTTTTATAGAAAATCAGATGCCGCTTTCAGGCCATATGCGGGTTTCGCCGTCAAAACAGCGCGATTGACGGCCCTTGCCATCACGTCTGCGGACAGGGCTCCCACTGCATCCGGCATAACCTCAATTTCACCTGCCGAAAGAGCAAATATTGTATCCCCGTCAGCCATAGTGTGAACGGGGCGTATAGCCCTTGCGAAACCATTATGGCTTATGGAGGCCAGCTTATTTGCCTGCGCCTTCGTTAACTTTGCATTTGTAACCACGCAGCCGATGGTGGTGTTCCCGCTGAACACGTTTCTTGAGCCGTCATATTCAGAGTACATGATATCTTCAGTACTGAGTATCGATGTTTTATCCTCATTAAGTATCCCGGCCAATCTTTTGCCTGTATTCACATCGATGACATCGCCTAATGCATTCACGGCCACTATTGCTCCTACAATCAAATCGCCTATTTTCACCGCGTAGCTG
>CAZHBR010000059.1:0-4741 GCA_964530755.1 uncultured Oscillospiraceae bacterium
CCGAAGCAATAACTCGCACCTCCACTAAAGAAGGTTTAGGTGATTGACAATCCAAAACCGCTACTCTCTCCTTTCTTAAATTATGAGTATCGTATATTCAATATATTCTGCAAATTACGTGCCAAGTTGAAAGTCCCTATTTTCCAATGTTCTGAATCTTCTAAAATCGGGCATTAACCCGAAAATGACTTGATTTTACGACTAAATCTGTCATGAACATTGAAATCTCAACACAAAACGAAGCAAACCAAAAATGAATTATTAATTCGATTTTGAGCTAGTTCTAACCTATGCACCCATCAGCTTTAACTATGCAACGGAGCCCCCCTGCCAAAAGGAAAGCAAATACAATGATCCTGAAAATAAAGCTGGGGAATATACCCGGCCGGATATCGGTTGCCTGACATTAAAAATATTCGCCGCTGAAATATAAACGTTATATAGATTGTTTTACAGGAATTAATAAAGATAATCTGATATAATAAAGCAAATTAAACGATTGAAGCACCATATCAAAGCATTAAGACGCAAGGAGGTAATAGAGTGCCAAATAAATTAACCGAGGAAATGCAAAAAGATGAAATCAAGGCTATGGCGAGACAGGTTAAAAAGGACAGCCACGCTATGGCGGCCCTTCCTATAGAAGTCCGAAACGAAGCGCTTTCAAAAATAGCAGAGATTTTGAAGAAGAAGGAACACTCCATTTTCAGCGCTAATCGCATGGATCTTAAACAGGCGGACGAGGACGGTTTGCCGGAACCTATTATAAAGCGATTAAATTATGATTCTGATAAAAATGATGATTCTGTTGAAGGGATAAAAAATCTTATTTCCCTTCCGGACCCTCTTTTTCATACTTTGTTAAAAAGGGAATTGGACCAGGATCTGATCCTGCAGCAGGTAACCTGCCCCATAGGTGTGATCGGAGTCATCTTTGAATCCCGTCCTGACGCCCTTGTACAGATAGCCGCGCTCTGCCTGAAAAGCGGAAACTGCGCCATATTAAAAGGCGGCAGCGAGGCTTTTAACACAAACAGAATTCTTTTTGAACTTATACGTGAAGCCGCATTATCCGCTTCAGTGCCCAGAGGATTCCTGACCCTTGTGGAAAGCCGCTCCCACATCAGTTCCCTCTTAAAATGTGACGAAGATATAGATCTTCTGATACCCAGGGGTTCAAACGAATTTGTCCAATACATTATGGATAATTCAAGAATTCCTGTTATGGGCCATGCTGATGGCGTATGTCATATTTACGTTGACAAGAATTACGATCAGGAAAAAGCGCTCAAAGTAATTGTGGATGCAAAGACCCAGTATATCGCAGCATGCAATACGATAGAAACGCTTCTTGTTCATGAATCGGTCGCAAAATGCCTGCTGCCTCCTTTGGCAGACCTTCTTAAAGAAAAAGGCGTGACAATCAAAGGAACTGAAAAGGTGCAAAATCTGATCTCCTGTCTCCCGGTAAATGAAGAGGATTGGAGAACTGAATACCTTGACTATATCCTTTCTATAAAAATTGTTTCCGATCTCGACGACGCGATATCCCACATCAACAGTTACGGGTCCCACCATACAGACAGCATCCTCACGGAGGATCCGCAGGCTGCCATGAGATTTATGCTGCTTGTCGACAGCGCAGGCGTATACCAGAACTGCTCAACAAGATTTGCAGATGGTTTCAGATATGGATTTGGAGCCGAAGTCGGCATAAGCACCGGTAAACTTCATGCCCGGGGACCGGTAGGACTTGAAGGTTTGGTGACTTATAAATACAGGCTGTTCGGAAAGGGCCAAACGGTGGATGAATATGCATCAGGGGAAAAGAGTTTTCATTTTCGTGATCTGAAAAAATAAATTTACCCGAACGTTTTATTGAAAGGAGGAGCCGATATGGTTAGAAAAGTTGTTTTCATATTTATTAACGGTTCGATCACCAAACCGTTACGATCTGAAATTACCTTTGAACAGGGATTAATGATCACTTTAGGTGTTGGAAGCTACGAAATGGCCTGCGAGGAAGCGATTAAAATGGCAGAGGAGGGCGTAATCCTTATAGCGCTTTGCGGCGGTTTTGGCACTATCGGACACGCCATGATAAAGCAGGCGGTACAGGGAAAGGTACCTGTGGGTGCAGTGCGGTTTGATTTTCATCCGGGATATGACTACATGTCAGGAGACAGCAAATGGCTGTAGGCCGCATAAAACCCGCAATGCGGCCAGGTGGCTGCATTGCGGGTTTTTCCGAATCAGCGGAAATAATACTTTTGTGTCATGGGCAGAGAAACGGAAGGGGGGCAAATCACTTTGGCCCCGTTGATATATACATCGTAAGTCTTTTTATCCACCTCCACATTCGGGCAGGCCTGATTTCTGACCATATCCGCCCTCGTCAGATGTCTTGTGTTTTTAACAGGCAGGAATCGATGCGCGCTTGTCGTTATTCTTTTAGCCAGGCCATTTTGTAAAGCCCCTTCCGTTACAAATATGCGCGACAGATGGGCGGGAGCGCTGCCGTATGAGCCGAATTGCGGGCGATAGAGCATCGGCTGGGATGCCTTTGTACTTGCATTAGGATCCCCCACAGAGCTCATGACCATAAACCCTTCCTTCAGAATATACTCGGGCTTTGCTCCGAAGAATTCCTTTTTCCATATCACAATATCGCCCATAGCCCCCGCTTTGAACGATCCGACGTAATCATCGATGCCTAAAGCTATTGCGGGGTTAACCGTATATTTCGCAAGATAACGGAGCACCCTTTGATTGTCATTTGGTCCGCTTTCCAGGGAAAGAGGGCCAAGAACCTGCTTCATCTTCGATGCAAGCTGCCAGGTTCTTAAGACTGTTTCCCCTGCCCTTCCCATTCCCTGAGAGTCCGAGCTCATAATAGCTATGGCCCCCATATCCAGCAACAGGTCCTCCGCGGCGATAGTAGAGGTCCTGACCCTGCTTTCAGCGAATTCCACATCCTCTTTTACATTGGGATTCAAATGATGGACGGTGATTATCATGTCCAGGTGTTCAGCCGCCGTGTTAACGGTGTACGGGTTGGTCGGGTTCGTAGAGGAGGTGATGACGTTTGGAAATCTGCAAATTTCTAATATGTCGGGCGCATGGCCCCCACCTGCCCCTTCAACGTGATAAGCGTGGATTGTCCTGCCGTTGATGGCCTTGATTGTATTTTGCAAATTCCCTGCCTCGTTAAGGGTATCTGTATGTATTTGCACCTGACAGCCGTACTGGTCCGCCACATCCAGCGCGGCTTTAATGCTTGTGGGCGTGCATCCCCAGTCCTCGTGCATTTTAATGCCTATTGCACCTGCCAGCAGCCCCTCTTCAATAACAGGAGGAAGGCTTGATGCTCCTCTGCAGAGAAAGCCGGCATTTACAGGCAGGGCCTCGTGGGCTCTGGTCATTAGGCTTATTCCGGATACCGTGGTTTCGACCGAAAGGGTCTTTGCCCCCGAGCCCCCTCCCACCATCGTGGTTATCCCGTTTGCAAGGCACTCCCAAACCTGATGCGGGCTTTGAAAATGAATGTGGCAATCCACTCCGCCGGGAGTGGCGATCATGCCTCCCCCTCCGGAGATGATCTCAGTAGCGGCCGATACCACCAACCCGGGTGTGATATTCATCGTATTCGGGTTTCCGGCCTTCCCTACGCCCACAATTTTTCCGTCCTTGATCCCCAGATCTCCTTTGATTACCCCAAGTAAAGGGTCAATCAAAATCATATTCGTCAAGGCCACATCCAAAGCATCGCCGGCCCTGGTAGCCCCCGGGGTCAGGCCCATGCCGTCCCGGGCGCATTTTCCTCCCCCGGATACGCATTCGTCACCGTATTCTTTTGCACACAGATCATCTTCTATTTCAATAATAAGACCCGTATCGGCTAAAGCTATGCGATCTCCTTTTGTCGGCCCGTATAAACGATAATAATCCAAACGTTCGATTTCTTTACTCATGCGGAACCTCCTTGAGATACTTCTTTTCCTTTGCTCTTTGGAAGGCTGCCTTCTTGACTGCTTCATCGTAAATCTCACCGTTTACGAGCCCGTTGAAGCCGTACAGCTTTTTATCGCCCCCATACTCGGTCAATTGAACGGTCAGCGTCTTGCCGGGGGTCCACCGCAAGGAAGTACCCGAGGGAATGTCCAAATGCTTGCCGTAAGCTTTGCCCCGGTCAAACAGAAGATCCCTGTTTACCTCGAAGAAATGAAAGTGCGATCCGATTTGAATTGTCCGCTCACCCTCGTTGGTCACCTTTAAGGTGCAGCTTTCTCTTCCTTCATTGATAATAATAACATCATCTGACAATTCATAATATCCTATCCCGATTTTCTTCATTTCGGCACCTCCATATACGGTGGAAATGAAATCAGTTCTTTTACCGTATCACTTCTTTTTTTGTAAAAAATCGGGGAGTGAACGGTGATCAGCTTGTTCCCGTCGGGAAAAAGCACCTCGAGCTGAAGCACGGGCAAAAGGCTTTCTGTCCCTTCCATGACATCCTCCCCGGATATTATCTTTTGCCCCAAACCGACCAAATCGGTAACCGTACAGGATCCTGACCTGGCGCGTTCTATCAGCTCATCGCATATTATTGCCCCCGCCTCGATATAATTAAGCTCAAGATTTCTGCACCACCTTCTGCGTGCAATTTCTGCTATCTGAAACAAGAGAAGCCTCTCTGTTTCTTTTTGTGTAAGATGCATTTTAACACCCCTATCATTTC